>NZ_SULK01000038.1:1246-15061 GCF_007115085.1 Clostridium sp. HBUAS56017
ATTCTTTAAACCTATAACAGCTCCTAATTCTCCAGCTTCTAAAGAATCAACTTCTTCTCTATGATTTGCATGCATCTTAACAAGTCTTCCAATTCTCTCTTTCTTACCCTTTGTTGAGTTAAGAACATAAGAACCACTTTCCATTACACCTGAATATATTCTTGTAAATGCAAGTTTTCCTACGAAAGGATCAGTAGCTATCTTAAATGCTAAAGCTGACATTCCAGCTTCATCTGATGCTTCTCTTGAATCTTCTTCTCCATCTAAAGTAGTTCCTTGAACTGGTGGAATATCAAGTGGTGATGGTAAGTAAGCTACAACACCATTAATCATTTCTTGAACTCCCTTGTTTTTATATGAAGAACCACAAATACAAGGATAAATTTCATTTGATATAGTAGCTTTTCTTAATGCCGCATGTAATTCATCAGCAGTTATTTCTTCACCTTCAAGATACTTCATCATTAGCTCTTCATCTGTTTCTGCTATTGATTCAATCATTGAATTTCTGTATTCTTCAGCTTGATCTTTTAAATCAGCTGGAATTTCTTCACGTCTTACATCTTGACCAAGATCATCATAGAATAATATAGCCTTATTATCTATAAGATCTATCATTCCTTTAAATTGATCTTCAGCTCCTACTGGAATTTGTATTGGAACTGCATTAGCTTTTAATCTATCTCTTACTGTATTAATACATCTAAAGAAATCAGCACCAGTCGCATCCATCTTATTTACATAGATCATTCTTGGTACCCCATACTTATCTGCCTGTCTCCATACAGTTTCAGTTTGTGGTTCAACCCCACTCTTAGCATCAAGAACTGTAACAGCTCCATCAAGTACTCTTAAAGATCTTTCAACTTCCACTGTAAAGTCTACGTGTCCTGGAGTATCAATGATGTTTAATTCATGACCTTCCCAAAAACAAGTAGTTGCTGCTGAAGTAATTGTTATACCTCTTTCTTGCTCTTGAACCATCCAGTCCATTGTAGCAGCACCTTCGTGAACTTCTCCTATTTTATGACTTCTTCCTGTATAAAATAAAATACGTTCAGTAGTAGTAGTCTTACCGGCATCAATATGTGCCATTATACCGAAATTACGGAATTTGTCTAACGGAAATTTTCTAGCCATTTACTAGTCCTCCTCTCAATGAGTTATTATTAAATTCGAGAAAACTGTTTTGGTAAAAGAACCAAAACAGTTTTTTCATTAGTATCTGTAATGAGCAAAAGCCTTATTAGCTTCAGCCATCTTATGAGTATCTTCTCTCTTCTTAACAGCTGCTCCTGTATTATTAGATGCATCTAATAATTCTCCAGCTAATCTTTCACTCATAAGCTTTTCGCCTCTTTTTCTAGCTGCTGCTAACATCCATCTGATACCTAAAGTCTGTCTTCTTTCAGCTCTAACTTCTATTGGAACCTGATATGTAGCTCCACCTATTCTTCTAGCTTTAACTTCTAGTAAAGGCATTACATTATTCATTGCTTCTTCAAACACTTCTAATGCATCCTTACCAGTTTTTTCAGCCATTGTTTCAAAAGCTGCGTAGCATATTTTTTGTGCTACTCCTCTTTTACCATCTTCCATTATGCTGTTTATAAGCTTAGTAACAACCTTTGAGTTGTACATTGGATCTGGTAATACATCTCTTTTTGCTATATGTCCTTTTCTTGGCACTTTTCTTCCCTCCTTAACATGATAATTTAAGTTCATCGGTACTCGGTATTACTTTCATACCGCAAAGCGCTAACTTCTTCATCTATATAAACTTAACTTAAAATCTATGTAAATGCTGAAGATAAGCACTACTTTTGGTTAAGAGCCTATTTTGCTTTTGGTCTCTTAGCTCCATACTTTGATCTTCCTTGCATTCTGTTAGCTACTCCAGCGCAGTCTAGTGCACCTCTTACAATATGGTATCTAACACCAGGAAGGTCCTTAACTCTACCACCCCTTATAAGAACAACACTATGTTCTTGTAAGTTATGTCCTACACCACCAATGTATGCAGTAACTTCATATCCATTTGTAAGTCTTACCCTAGCAATTTTTCTTAACGCTGAGTTAGGCTTCTTTGGAGTAGTAGTCTTAACTACAGTACAAACACCTCTCTTTTGAGGACACTCTTTAAGTGCTGGCGCAGTTGAAGTAGTAGTAACTACTTTTCTTCCTTTTCTTACTAATTGGCTTATAGTTGGCATTTCTTCACCTCCTGAATTTTTATTTATCTATTTAAATATAAAAAGATAAAACTTTTTTATAGCATTAATGCAGCAGAAGACTTCACTTCAATTCCGCATAACTTGCCAAGTTCCTTCATTGTTTCAACATACTCTACTTTGATATTACTCTCTGTTGCTAAAACTACTAAGGGTGCGATTAACTTTTCATCTACATCTTTTGCTATATATAAAATATGTCCTTCTCCATTTCTAATGAACTTGGAACATTGTTTTATACCTATTACTTTTTTTCCTACAAGTCTGTCTAACATGGGATCCCTCCTTATATTAAACTCACGAGGACAAAGAAACTAAACTTTATCCTCATGAACTCATGTAGACAATCATACTGTAGTGTAGCTTTAAAAATCACACAACTCGTATTTTATCATTTAAGCATACACATGTCAATAAAATTGCATCATACTATTCTATCGTATTTATATACTCTTCTTCTTCGTTATTATCCTCAACATCTAGCTTTACTGATCTGTATCTCATCATACCTGTACCAGCTGGAATCAACTTACCAATAATAACATTTTCTTTTAATCCCACAAGTGGATCTATTTTTCCTTTAATGGCTGCTTCAGTAAGTACTCTTGTTGTTTCTTGGAATGAAGCTGCTGATAAGAAACTATCTGTTGCTAAAGCTGCTTTTGTTATTCCTAATAGCGCTTGTTCACCGATTGCCTCTTCTCCTCCAAATTCTCTAACTTTTTCATTAGCTTCTTCGAAGTCGAATATATCAATCATTGTTCCTGGTAAAAGATCTGTATCTCCAGAATCTGAAACCTTAATTTTTCTAGTCATCTGTCTAACAACAACTTCTAAGTGCTTATCGTTAATATCAACACCTTGAAGTCTATAAACTTTCTGAACTTCTGAAAGAAGATATCTTCTTGCTCCATCAATCCCTTTAATACTTGCTATATCATGTGGATTAACAGAACCTTCTGTTATTTCATCTCCAGCCTCAATTATTTCATCATTACTAACCTTAAGTCTTGAACCAAATGGTATATCATAACTTTTTTCCTCACCATCAGCATCCATTATGTGTACAGTTCTCTTCTTCTTAGTTTCCTCAACTCTTACTGTACCATTAATTTCGCTTACAATTGCAAGACCTTTTGGTTTTCTTGCCTCAAAAAGTTCTTCAACTCTTGGAAGACCTTGAGTTATATCAGCACCAGCAACACCTCCTGTATGGAATGTTCTCATTGTAAGTTGTGTTCCTGGTTCACCAATAGATTGTGCTGCAATTATTCCAACAGCTTCACCTATATTAATTTGTTTTGCTGTAGCCATGTTCATTCCATAACACTTAGCACACACACCAGTTTTACAACTACATGTAAATACTGATCTAATCTTAACTTTCTTTATACCAGTAGAAGCAATGATTTTTGCCATATTTGGATCAACATAACTGTCATTTGTTGCAATTATTTCTCCAGACTTTTCATCCTTAACGTCTTCGGCTAAATATCTACCAGTTAGTCTTTCTTCTAATCCTTCAATAACTTCGTTACCTTCTTTAATTTCTGATACATACATTCCCTCTTTAGTTCCACAATCTTCTTCTCTAACAATTACATCTTGAGAAACATCTACAAGTCTTCTTGTTAAATATCCAGAATCGGCAGTCTTTAGGGCCGTATCAGCATTACCTTTTCTCGCTCCATGAGTAGATAAGAAGTACTCTGATACATCTAATCCTTCTCTAAATGATGCTCTAATAGGCAACTCAATAATCTTACCTGATGGACTGGCCATAAGTCCTCTCATCCCTGCTAATTGCTTAATCTGAGATTTAGATCCTCTGGCTCCTGAATCTGCCATCATGTAAATAGGATTGAATTTATCCAAACTTTCCATTAAGGCATCAGCAACATCTTCTGTTGTCTTAGTCCATTTTTCGATAACTCTTTCATATCTTTCATCATCTGATATGAAACCTCTTTTATACATCTTCTCGATTTTATCTACTGTTTCATCAGCTTCTTTAAGTAAATCGAACTTAGCTTGAGGTACAATCATATCTGAGGCTGCAACTGTAACTGCTCCAACAGACGAATAATGATATCCTAGTGCTTTAATCTTATCAAGCATTATTGATGTATTAGTAGCTCCGTGTTTCAAATAGCATTTATCTATTATCTTACCTAATGATTTCTTAGTAACTAGGAAATCAACTTCTAAATTAAATTCATCATTATTATTACTTCTATCAACAAATCCTAAATCTTGAGGAATTGATTCATTAAATATTATTTTTCCGACAGTTGTCTTGATTATTCCTGACTTTTTAACTCCATCTACAACTTTAAACAATCTTACAAATATTTCTGAATGAATATCAATCTTTTTAAGTTCATAAGCCATTATCGCTTCTTCTTTGCAATAAAAATGCTTTCCAGAACCCTCTCCATTTTCCTTATCCATTGTTAGGTAATATGAACCAAGTACCATATCTTGAGTAGGTACACAAACTGGTTTACCATCAGATGGCTTTAGTATATTGCTTGCAGCAAGCATTAAGAATCTAGCTTCCGCTTGCGCTTCAACCGATAGTGGTAAATGAACAGCCATTTGGTCTCCATCAAAGTCAGCGTTATATGCTGTACATACTAATGGATGTAGCTTTATTGCTCTACCTTCTACCAATACTGGTTGGAAAGCTTGAATTCCTAATCTGTGAAGAGTAGGAGCACGGTTAAGCAATACTGGATGATCAGCAATTACTTCTTCAAGAACATCCCAAACTGCTGGCATTAGCCTTTCTACCATTCTCTTAGCACTCTTTATATTATGAGCTATACCATCTTCAACTAACTTCTTCATTACAAATGGTTTAAATAATTCAATAGCCATTTCCTTTGGAAGTCCACATTGATACATTTTAAGTTCAGGTCCAACAACTATAACTGATCTACCTGAATAGTCAACTCTCTTACCAAGTAAGTTTTGTCTAAATCTACCTTGCTTACCTTTAAGCATATCAGATAAAGATTTAAGCGCTCTGTTACCTGGTCCTGTTACTGCTCTTCCTCTTCTACCATTATCAATAAGAGCATCTACTGCTTCCTGAAGCATTCTCTTTTCATTTCTTACAATAATATCTGGAGCACCTAAATCCAATAACTTCTTCAATCTGTTATTTCTATTAATAACTCTTCTATAAAGGTCATTAAGATCAGATGTTGCAAATCTACCACCGTCTAATTGAACCATAGGTCTTAAATCTGGTGGGATAACTGGAATAACATCAATAATCATCCACTTTGGATCATTACCAGACTTTTTAAATGATTCAATCACTTCAAGTCTTCTTATTATTCTAATCTTCTTTTGTCCAGTACTTTGCTTCAATTCTCCCTTAAGTTCTACAGATTGTGCTTCTAAATCAATTTCACCTAAAAGTTGTTTTATTGCTTCTGCACCCATTCCAGCTTCAAAGCTTTCTTCACCATACTTATCAGCTGCTTCTCTATATTCTTTTTCATTAAGAAGTTGCTTCTTTAAAAGCGGTGTTTCCTTTGGATCAATTACTACATATGAAGCAAAATATAAAATCTTTTCTAATGCTCTTGGTGACATATCAAGAATTAATCCCATTCTTGATGGAATCCCCTTGAAGTACCATATGTGAGATACAGGGGCTGCAAGTTCAATATGCCCCATTCTCTCTCTTCTTACTTTTGCTTTAGTAACTTCTACGCCACATCTGTCGCAGACGATACCCTTATATCTTACTCTTTTGTACTTACCACAGTGACATTCCCAGTCCTTCATAGGTCCAAATATTCTTTCGCAGAATAAACCATCTCTTTCTGGTTTTAAAGTTCTGTAGTTAATTGTCTCTGGTTTCTTTACTTCTCCTCTAGACCATTGTCTAACTTGCTCTGGAGAAGCCAACCCAATTTGCATTGCATCAAAATTATTTAATTCAAACAAGGGTATATCCTCCCTTCAAAATTAGTGTTCGTCATTAAAATCATCAAGTACTAAATCTTCTTGTAATCCATCTAATTGAAAATTGTCAAAATCTTCTTCAGGTTCTTGATCTGGATCTTCTTCAGCTATTGTATAGCTATCATCTGTATCGACAGTTTGTTCTACTGTAAATTCTTCAGTACCCTCTATATTAACTTCTAAATCTTCAGAATCATCTTCTGAAAATTCTTTTAATTGAACTTCTTGGTGGTTTTCATTTAAAACTCTTACATCTAAGCATAGTGCTTGAAGTTCTTTAATAAGAACCTTAAACGATTCTGGAACTCCTGGTTCAGGAATATTTTCACCTTTAACTATAGCTTCGTAAGTTTTAACTCTACCAACAACATCATCTGATTTTACTGTTAGTATTTCTTGAAGTGTATGCGCTGCACCATATGCTTCTAATGCCCAAACTTCCATTTCACCAAATCTTTGACCACCAAATTGAGCTTTACCTCCTAGTGGTTGTTGAGTAACTAATGAGTAAGGTCCTGTTGATCTTGCATGAATCTTATCATCAACTAAGTGAGCTAGTTTTAAGATATACATTATCCCAACAGTTACTTCGTTATCAAATGCATCTCCAGTTCTACCGTCATATAAAACAGTTTTCCCATTAGCATTGTAACCAGCCTTTACAAGACACTCTTCAATATCCTTTTCAGTTGCTCCATCAAATACTGGGGTAGCAATGTGCCATCCTAATTGACTTGCAGCCCATCCTAAATGAACTTCAAGTACTTGCCCGATATTCATACGAGAAGGAACCCCTAGTGGATTTAAGCATATTTGTAGTGGTCTACCGTCTGGCAAGAAAGGCATATCTTCTTCTGGAAGGACTCTTGAAATAACACCTTTATTTCCATGACGACCCGCCATCTTATCTCCAACAGATATCTTTCTTTTCTGAGCTATATAACATCTTACAAGTTCATTCACACCTGGATTAAGGTCATCTCCATTTTCTCTAGTAAATACTTTAATATCTACTATGATACCTGCTTCTCCATGTGGAACTCTTAATGAAGTATCTCTTACTTCTCTTGCCTTTTCACCAAAGATAGCTCTTAAAAGTCTTTCTTCAGCTGTTAGTTCTGTTTCACCTTTTGGAGTTACCTTACCAACTAGTATATCTCCAGATCTAACTTCAGCACCTATTCTAATTATTCCCCTATCATCAATATCCTTCAATGCATCTTCACTAACATTTGGAATATCTCTTGTGATTTCTTCAGGTCCTAGTTTTGTATCTCTAGCTTCTGATTCATATTCTTCAATATGAATTGATGTAAATACATCTTCTCTAACTAGTTCTTCTGATATAAGCATAGCATCCTCGTAGTTGTAACCTTCCCAAGTAATGAATCCCATTCTTATGTTTTTCCCTAATGCGATTTCACCTAAGTCAGTTGAAGGTCCATCTGCAAGCACTTGATTCTTAAATACAATTTCACCAGTACTTACTATTGGTCTTTGGTTTATAGATGTACCCGAGTTACTTCTTTTAAATTTACGAAGTCTATAAGTATCTATTCCACCATCTGAATCCCTCTTAACTCTTACTTCATTCCCTGAAACATAACTAACTACCCCTGCATTCTTTGCCTTTGGAAGAACTCCTGAATCAACAGCAGCCTTAAATTCAATACCAGTACCAACAATTGGTGCTTGTGGTTTTAATAATGGCACTGCTTGACGTTGCATGTTAGATCCCATAAGTGCTCTTGATGCATCATCATTTTCTAGGAAAGGAATCATTGCTGTTGCAACAGATACAATTTGTCTTGGTGATACATCCATTAAATCAACATCTTGTGCTGGAACAACGAAAAATTCTTCCTTGTTTCTAACTGTAATCTTACTATCTACAAAGTGCCCACTTTCATCCAATGGTTCTTTTGCTTGAGCTACTAAATACTGATCTTCTTCATCAGCTGTAAAATATCTTATTTCTGAAGTAACTCTCATATTTTCCTTATCAACAACTCTATATGGAGTTTCTATAAAGCCATATTCATTGACTTTAGCATAAGTTGCTAGCGAGTTAATAAGTCCTATATTTGGACCTTCAGGAGTTTCTATAGGACACATTCTTCCGTAATGAGAATGATGAACGTCTCTAACTTCGAAACCAGCTCTTTCTCTAGATAGTCCTCCTGGTCCTAAAGCAGATAATCTTCTCTTATGAGTTAACTCTGAAAGAGGATTTGTCTGATCCATGAACTGTGACAATTGTGAACTACCAAAGAATTCTTTAATAGCAGCTGCTACTGGTCTTATATTTATTAACATTTGCGGAGTGATTGACTCTTGATCTTGAATGGTCATTCTTTCTTTAACTACTCTTTCCATTCTAGATAACCCTATTCTGAATTGATTTTGTAGCAATTCTCCAACAGATCTTAATCTTCTATTTCCTAAATGGTCAATATCATCCACATATCCTATTTCATATGCAAGACCTATTTCATATGAAATAGTTGCAAAGATATCTTCTTTGATTATATGTTTAGGTATTAACCTTGTTATATTCTTCTTTATCTCTTCCTTAATTGTTTCTTCATCAGTAAAATTATCAAGAATTTCTTTTAAAGTAGGATAATGAACTAGTTCTTTTATGTGTAAATCAGAAATATCAAAGTTAATATACTTATGTATATCTACAAAATGATTTCCTATTACTTTTAAAACTTTATCTTCTACTAAAATATCAACTGAATTAATTCCAGCATTTTGAATGTCTTCCGCCATTAATCTGCTGATCTTTCCACCCTTTTCTACCATGATTTCTCCTGTAGAAGGATTTACTATATCAGTTGCTGCAACTTGATTTGCTATTCTTAAATTCAAAGCAAGTTTTTTGTTGAATTTGTATCTTCCTACTCTTGATAAATCATACCTTTTTGCATCAAAGAATAATGAATCAATTAAAGATATAGCACTATCAACCGTTGGTGGTTCACCTGGTCTCAATCTCTTATAGATTTCTAGTAGCGCTTCTTCTTTAGTCTTTGTATTATCCTTTTCAATAGTGGCTTTAAACCTTTCATCTTCACCAAAGTAATCAAGCAACTCTTGGTCACTACCAACACCCATAGCTCTTGCAAGTATAGTAATTGGTAACTTTCTAGTTTTATCGATTCTTACATAAATTATGTCATTAGAATCAGTTTCATATTCTAGCCAAGCTCCTCTATTTGGTATTACTGTAGATGCGAATAGTTTTTTACCACTCTTATCTCTACTACTACTGTAGTATACTCCTGGAGACCTTACTAATTGGCTTACTATAACTCTTTCAGCTCCATTAATAACAAAGGTACCTTGTTCAGTCATTAATGGGAAATCTCCCATAAATACTTCTTGTTCCTTTATTTCTCCTGTTTCTTCATTCTGTAATCTTACAGAAACTTTTAATGGTGCAGCATAAGTAGCATCACGCTCTTTACACTCCTCCACTGAGTACTTGATATTTTCCATATCAAGCTTGTAATCGACAAATTCAAGTATTAGATTACCTGTGAAATTGCTTATAGGATTTACATCATCAAATACTTCATGAAGTCCTTCCCTTAAAAACCATTCATAAGAATCTAACTGCACTTCAATTAAGTTTGGCATTTCGGTTACATCTTTAACCTTAGCAAAACTCATTCTTGTTCTTTTTCCAACTTGGACAGGATGTACCATGAATTTTCACCCCTTGTATAAACTAAAATAACCAAAAACACACTTTCCCTAAGGACTTGTGCTTTCGGAGAGCATCATCATCTTAGTATAACCAATATCTCATTAGTTATACTATGTTTTCCATTTTTATATACTTATCCATATTGAACAGTACATTAAAATATGGTAGCATAACACAAAAACAATGTCAATGTTTTTAATAAAAAAAGATGTTTTTTTACTTTTTTACTTCTCATATATAGGCAATAAAAAAGGTGCTATATTAGCACCTTTTTATATTATAAGTAAGAATCTTACTTAAATTCTACTTCAGCTCCAACTTCAGCTAATTTAGCTTTAATGTCTTCAGCTTCTTCCTTAGCAACAGCTTCCTTTAAAGTCTTAGGAGCTCCGTCAACTATTTCTTTAGCTTCCTTTAATCCTAAACCAGTTAATTCTCTAACAACCTTAATTACCTTAATCTTGCTAGCACCAGCATTAGTTAATACTACATCAAATTCTGATTTTTCTTCAGCTGCACCACCTGCAACTGCACCACCTGCAACTGCTACAGGAGCAGCAGCACTTACTCCGAATTCCTCTTCGCAAGCTTTTACTAATTCATTTAATTCTAAAACGCTCATTTCTTTTATAGCTTGAATGATATCTTCTCTTGTCATTTAAATTGCACCTCCAAAATTACTTAACTATTATGTTTATTTTTTAGACTATTCAGCCTCTTTTTGATCTCTTATTGCACTTAATAAGTATGCAAGGTTTGATAATGGAGCCTTGATACTTCCAAGAAGTTTCGCAATAAGAATTTCTTTTGATGGTATTGAAGCAAGTTGTACAACCTTGTTTGTATCAAAGATTTCTCCTTCAACAATACCAGCTTTTAGCTCAAGCTTCTTATGATCCTTTGCAAAATCATTAAGAATTCTTGCAGGAGCTGTAGCATCTTCGTACCCGAAAGCTATTGCTACTGGTCCTTCTAAGTATGTTTCTATACCATCTAATCCTAATTCTTTTGCAGCTAGTGTAACTAAAGAATTTTTATATACTTTATATTCTACACCATTTGATCTTAAAGTCTTTCTTAATTGAGTATCTTCTTCAACAGTAAGACCTTGGTAATCAGCAAGAATAACAGCTTGTGCCTTTTCTAGCTTTTCTCTAATTTCAGCAACCTTTGCTTCTTTAATTTGTCTGTTTTTGTTCATTACTGTGTGTCCACCTCCTCACAGTTTTTTAACTGCTTTATTATATTAATAAAGGTCTTCCCGTAGACAAAGGAAGACCTATAATAACCATTATATGCTACCTCGGCAGGTTGATTTACGTTACGCTTTCGCACCTACTGTCTACGGAGTTAATATTCTTTTTAACAACGAATTAAATTATATCAGCTTACTCTCTTTAAGTCAATACTAATCTAAAACTTTTGTTGGATTTATTTTTGCTCCAGGTCCCATTGTGCTTGAAACAGTTACTGATTTAACATATTGTCCCTTAGCAGCTGCTGGTTTAGCTTTTACTAAAGCTTCCATCAATGCGTGGAAGTTTTCTTTTAACTTTTCTCCACCAAATGACTTCTTACCGATTGGACAGTGAACTATAGAAGTTTTATCTACTCTATACTCAACCTTACCAGCTTTAATTTCAGCTATTGCCTTAGCAACATCAAATGTTACTGTACCTGATTTTGGGTTTGGCATTAATCCCTTAGGCCCTAAAACCCTACCAATTCTACCAACAACACCCATCATATCTGGAGTTGCTACAACTATATCGAAGTCAAACCAGTTTTCAGATTGAATCTTTTGCACTAGATCTTCTGCTCCAACATAATCTGCTCCTGCAGCTTCCGCTTCTTTAGCCTTATCACCTTTAGCGAATACTAATACTTTAACAGTCTTTCCTGTACCATTTGGTAAAACTACAGCTCCTCTAACTTGTTGATCCGCATGTCTTGGATCTACTCCAAGTCTTACGTGTAATTCGATTGTCTCATCGAAATTAGCTTTTGCAGTTTTTACACAAAGCTCTAGAGCTTCTGCAGGATTGTATAAAGTATTCTTATCTATTAACTTTGCACTTTCAACATATTTCTTTCCCATTAATAAGCCTCCTTTGTGGTAATAACGGTCCTGACCTCCCACTAATTTATGAATTACTCTTCGATAGTTACACCCATACTTCTTGCTGTTCCTTCGATCATGCTCATAGCAGTTTCGATTGTAGCAGCATTTAAGTCAGGCATTTTTAATTCTGCGATCTTCTTAACTTGGTCTTTAGTTAACTTACCAACTTTAGTTCTGTTAGGTACTCCTGAACCACTTTCTAATCCTAATTCTTTCTTGATTAGAACTGCAGCTGGAGGAGTCTTTAATATGAAACTAAAAGATCTATCTTGGTATACAGTAATTACTACTGGTATTATTAATCCTGCTTGATTCGCAGTTTTAGCATTAAACTCCTTACAGAATCCCATTATGTTTACCCCATGTTGACCTAATGCTGGTCCAACTGGTGGTGCTGGTGTTGCTTTACCTGCAGCAAGTTGAAGTTTGATCATTCCAGTTACTTTCTTAGCCATTGTTATTCCTCCTATACTGTGGTGTTTACGGACTTAAAAGTCCTCCCACTTAATTAAAAATCAGTATAATTAAATTATTAAACTAATTTATCAACTTGATTAAAGTCTAGTTCAGCTAAAGTTTCTCTGCCGAACATATCCACTGATGCCTTAATTTTATGCTTTTCAAGATTAATCTCTTGCACTGTTGCAACAAATTCTCTTAAAGGTCCTGAAATCACTCTCACACTTTCTCCTACCTCTAAGTCTATATCTTCTGGAAGTTCTACTACTCCCATTGATTCAATCTCTTCATCGGTAAGAGGAACTGGTTTTGATCCAGGTCCAACAAAGCCTGTCACACCTCTGGTATTTCTTACAACATACCATGATTCGTCTGACATAAACATTTTAACCAATACATATCCCGGAAACTTTTTCTTTAAAGAGACTTTTTGTTTACCATCTTTTTCTTCAATTACTTCTTCCATTGGAACTTGAAGATCTAATAGTAAATCTTGAAGATTTCTGTTTTCAACAACCTTCTCTATGCTAGCCTTTACTTTATTTTCGTATCCAGAATATGTATGTACTACGTACCATCTTGCTCTTTCACTCATATTTGACTGGTGATAATTCACCTGAACCTCCCTTACTTAAGTTTCAAAATCACTTCGAAGAGGTTTTGAAAAATATAATCGAATCCGCCAACCATAATTGTATACACTATGGTGACTACAGCAACAGCAATAAATGCTTTCTTTGTTTCTTTGTTAGACGGCCAAGTTATTCTTTTCACTTCAGCCTTAATGTCTTTAAAAAATTTGAAAATCCCACCCTTTTGAGTGCTATTTTCTATTTTTGTACTACTGTTTACAGCCATTTCTCTCACATCCTTAAATTTGGTAAGTCTGTGTCTTTACTCAATCGCTAATTATTTTGTTTCTCTATGAAGAGTGTGCTTCTTACAGAACTTACAATACTTTTGCATTTCCATTCTGTCTGGGTTGTTCTTCTTATTCTTCATTGAGTTGTAGTTTCTCTGCTTACACTCTGTGCATGCTAAAGTTATCTTTACTCTCACGGTCTGCACCTCCAGTTATTCGTATATATTTAAGAGACAATACTCTTACTGATTCAACTAATTGCGTAATTGTGAGTTACTTTTCCACATTACCACAAAAGTCACGTACTGTCAATATGATATCCCTTTGCAAAGGACTAGGTATTAATACCCAGCCCTCCTGTAATCAAGTTAATTATTCTACTATGCTAGTAACAACACCTGATCCTACTGTTCTTCCACCTTCTCTTATAGCAAATCTTAATCCT
>NZ_SULK01000039.1:0-14263 GCF_007115085.1 Clostridium sp. HBUAS56017
GATTATGTATGTTTATCTCAATCTGTTACTATAGGATACACGCAGAGATATGAAAACCGGTAACTTGCTGTGATTTTATGCCATCAAGTTACCGGTTTTATTATTTGATAAGGTACACCTTTTTAAATAGAATAGTTGTTTAGATATGTATTTGCCCGAATCGTTGCCGTCCCCCCATAAGGTGTATTATCAATGTTAAATTGAGTAAAACATCTTCCCATTCATCCCACTTAAATTCGGTATATGTATATGTATATATACATATACCCCATTATCTATATGGTAGCAAAAACCATATAAGCTATTAATTTAACTATATTTCTATAATGGGAATTTTATTTTTATTAAAAACCAAAACATTCCCACCAATATTCCCACCTTTACACATTAAAAATAACCTTAACTTTTTCAGCATTGACCATACTTAAATTTTAGTGTACCCTTGTACCAGAACCATGGTACAAGGAGAAACTTATGGCAGAAAAAAAGAGATTTAGTATTAATCCAAAATCTGCTTTAGAATTAGCAGATCAATTACAAAAAGAAGTAGAAGAATTGAAATCTGAAAATAAAAAACTTAAATATAAATTAAATACAATAGATGATTATTACCAGGATCAAATAGAGAGAATACAAAAGGAATGGGAAAATAAAAAATTAATAGAAATCGAAAGATTAAACAATAAGATAAATATTTTAGAATCTAGAGCTCTAAGTAATCCTAGGAAAATTACTGATAATCAAATAACTAATGTAAAAACTCTAAGAGCTTTAGGATTAAGTTATAGAAAAATAGCTGAAAGAACTGCTCTTGGAACAACAACTATCTGCAGAATTATAAATGGTGAATATGATAAGGAGGATTTTTAAATGGATTTAGATCTAAATAAATGTGTTGAAGCACATAAAAAAGCCTTTGAGTGTTGGAATGAAGGCAACGTAACCGAAAGTTGGTATGATGAAGATGGTGTATTATGTATCAAATATGAAAATGGCAATTGGTGGCACTATCGCTTAAGTAAAGATAGAATCGAATGGTGGTAAGAATATATATCTATATAATCAATATGGAGAGTTCGACTTCCTGGCATCTACCTGGTAGCAAAAATTTTGATAAAACTTTTTTAAAAGTTTTGGGGGTGATCCTGGATCACCCCCTTTCCCATAGGGCGAACGATGATTGATTTATGTCAATCATATAGTAAGTTATCATCTTGACATAATAATCTTGACAGATTACTCTTAAGTCAAGGAATAATATGCCAAGATTATGGAGGAAAAGATGATATGAGCTACTCGGTTTTTAGGGTTGAAGGAATAAAAAATACTGGAGCATTGGTTGGCCTCGGAAAGCATAATCAAGAAAGGATTAGTCATACAAATCCGGATATCGATAAAAACAGATCTAACCAAAACATTGAACTAATTAAATGTACAGGTACTTATAATCAAAAATTCAATGAAATAACCAGGGACTTAAGAAAAGCACATGAAGAACGTATGCAGAATATGAGGGCCGATAGAATTAAGACATTTGAAAAGAGCATTAATGATGATAAGACAGATATTGCTTGTGAGATGCTCTTCACAAGCGACGAGGAGTTTTTTAAAGGTATGAATAGACAAGATATAACTAAATGGGCTCAAACCTCCTTAGAATTCGTTACAAAGAATATAGGAATATCTTCTAAGGATATAATCCATGCAACGGTCCATATGGACGAGAAGACACCACATCTTCATGTTGTGGCTGTTCCGCTAACCAAAGTTTATGATGGTAGAAGGAAAGAAGAAGTCTTAAAAATAAGTAGAACCAAATTTATAGGGGGTAAATTGCACTTATCCAAGCTACAGGACGCTTACAATGAGTTAATGAATATAAATGGCTTTAATTTAGAAAGAGGGGTTAGGGGGGCAAATAAAGAGCATAAAAGCACTATCACTTATAAAAAAGAACAACTTGCTAAATTAGATGTTGAATTAGTTCGTACTAGTAAAGCTTTATCCCAAAATTTAAGTGAACTAAAAGAGATAAAAGCTTCAGAGCATGACATTGATTCCATCCCATATAAAGCAACCTTTATGGATAAGAACAATGTTGTTTTGAATAAACATGATTTTGAGAAGTTAAAGGAATTATCCAGGAAAGCTATAGTTAGTTCAAATACAGTCAAAGATCTAGAGCGTAAATATGAAAATCTTAGTGATAACTTTTCTGCAGTAAAATCAAACTTATCTAAGTATGCCGATAAAAACGTTAAGTTAAAAAAAGATTTAGCTGCAGCACAAAAAAATATAAATACATTATTGATCCAACGAAAAGCGTTAACATTTGTCGTTAAGGAAAATAACTTGATTGATAAAGCTACTGAAAAATTAAAAGAACTAAGTAAACCAGTTGAAAAAATCATAAAAAGTAAAAGCTTTGATATGGAAAGATAAAAAATCTAAGACTGATAAAACTAGGTGTTGCGGTAGCCATTTTCTATATTAAATTCCTTTGGAATACCCTGCGGAACACCTAGATATTATATACAGATAGTTTACATATAATATCTTATTTTATACATAAACTATCTTATACTTTACGTATAATATCTTATTGTTTACATATAGTATCTTATTAATTACATATCTTTTGGAAAAATTACATTCGGGTATTAGGGGAACACCCCTAACAAGTCTTGCATTTTGTATTACAAATGCGTATCTTGCCAACATATAAAATCCCATTATTTTTAACAACAAAGACTAATTCATTTACGATTAAAAAGAAAAATTAAAAAAGCAAATCTATAAAATCACTTTGATATATATTTTTAAATAACTTTAAAATTTTCATCTAATTTAGACAACAACCCCTTGTTGTTGTTTTATATGTTTTATATATATTGTTTTATATGTTTAGGGCGCCTTCAAACCTTTGCTATAACTAGTGTTGAAATTTTTAATAATACATCTACGTACCCAACTAATACATCTGCGTACCTTAACTAATACATTTACGTACCCAACTAATACATCTGCGTACCTTAACTAATACATTTACGTACCTAATTAATACAATACACATATATTGTATTAGTATTAGTAAAATAGTATAATATTCTTGGGGAGGGATTTTATGAATGAAAATTATTTAGTAACAAAAGCAAATACTTTAATAACTTCAAATTATGATTTGAGTTTAGAAGAGCAAAGAGTAATATTAACACTTGCAAGCACAGTACAACCTAATGATGAAGATTTTAAGCCATATGAATTTAGTATAAAAGAATTCATGGAGCTTTTAGGAGTTGAATCAAAATCAAAATATTCAGTAATACCTAAAATAACAAAAGAACTTATGCAAAAAGTCTTAGAAATTAAACAGGAAAATAAAATAACTCAAGTTGCATGGCTTTCTAGTGCTGAATATGAGAAAGGAACCGGAATTATCGAATTGGAATTTAGTCCAAAACTAAAACCATTTATGCTAGGATTAAAAGAATTCTACACTAGTTATAGATTAAAAAACGTTTTGGAGCTTAAAGGAAAATATTCAATAAGAATGTACGAAATCCTTAAGAGTAATGAATTTAAAAAGATTGCAGTAATAGAAGTTGATGAATTAAGAAAAATATTAAAGGCTGATAAAGGATCATATTTGATATATCAAAACTTTAAAAATAGAATAATCTGTCAAGCTCAAAAGGAATTAAAAAATTTAACGGATATATATTTTGAATTCGAAGAAGTTAAAACAGGGAGGAAAGTTACATCACTTAAATTTTATATAAAACCTAATAAGAAGGTGGAAGATCCAAAAGTAAAACAAGTAAAAAATGAGATAGCAATAGATAAAGAAACTCCACTTGATACAATAGAAAATGATATAAAACTAATTATGGATATTACAAATAATGAATTTGGGGAAAAGACTATTATGTTATTTAGAGACCTTAGTAATGGAGATATAGGAAAATTAAAAAAGCTTTATGATTATATGAATACTAAAAACATTCAAGAAAACAGGACAGGCTATATGAGAAAATTATTAGAAAACTGGGAAGAACCAAAACAATCTAGTAAAATAAATGGGTTTAATAATTTCGAATCTAGGAAATATGACTATAATGAACTTGAAAAGAAACTCCTTGGTTGGGATTAAGAGTAGTAAAACTACTCTTTTTTTATTTTATTTTTCTTCTAAAAAATCCTTTTTTCTCTTGTTGCTCCTTGCGTTGCTCCATCTTCTCTCGAACATCGTTTATCTTATCGTTTAAGTTCTCTAAATGCTCTTCTAATAACAATTGATTAGTATTCCTTTGTTGTTCATCTTTTAATAAGACTTGACTATTTTCAATTAATTTATTAAGTTCTGCTATTCGATTGTGTAATTCATCTATTTGTTTGTCCTTCTGCTTTAGTTGTTCAATTAAAGTATCTGTTAAGTCTTTGTTAATGCTAATTAAATCAGCATTATCTTTTGATATATCTGTATTTAATTGATTTGTATTGTTATCTTTGGTAAAGTTGTCTTTTTCAATATTTTTAACTTTTAACTCTTCTTTAATTAGTCTTAAAAGTTCTTCGTCAATATAGCTTTTTCCTTGCTTTATAGCTATTCTATCTTTATATTTTTTTAACTTAGAATATATCGTAACTTTACTTACATTTAGTTTTTCAGCTACTTCACCAACTGTATACATAGATAAAACCTCACTTTTAACTTCAATTAACTCTTAGTTCACTTATAAATAATTCTTTACTAAACGCTTAAATCCTTTAAAAAATAAATTTAAGCATTCTTTTAATTTGCTAAATCTTACTTTAGTAAATTAAAAAAGCCAATGATACTAAATTCATTGGCTTTTAACTCTAAATTAGCATGAATCTTCATTAACTTAGAAATTCATTACATAATCAAATAAGTTTATGGACTCTCTTTATTTCATACGTCCTTCTTTTCTTTCTTTTTCAATATTCTCTTTAGTCTCATTTACTCGATCTTCAATTTCTTTTAATGCTTCATTATAATTATTTATTCCTGCTAACTTTTTAATCATTTCTTTGTTTTCATCTGAAACAACAAAATTATCAACTATGATAATTTTATCGTCATTTATAATCTTTCCGTTATCATCAAATGAAATACTTACATGAAAATCAGAGTCATTTTTAAAGCCAGGATTGAGTTTTAAAGGAACAAAGGATGAACCTGTACCATCATTCTGTTTAATATAGACAACATAATATTTATTTTCTTTAACTGGAACTGAGTCTGCATTTGTATTGTTTTCTTGCTGCGAGATTTCTTCTTTACTTGCATTATTTACAACTTCTTTTTTGTTTAAAAAGAAGTTGTAAATATAAACTCCTAAGGATAGAAAGAGGATAATAATTAAGACGCTAAAAATTCTTTTTTTATTATTCACCTATCTAACCTCCTTTGTAATTGTTATTTTTCTATTAGTATCTGTTTCGTTACATTATGTTCTTTTATATTTAAGATAATACTGATTAATAGGATATCAAAAAATGTAAGTCCTAGGATTATTTTTGCAAGTAATAAAGTCTCATTAGTAATAAAAAAGCAAGTTGCAAACATGAAGTCCCAAAATACTAATATCACTAAGTAAGCTAGATAATGTTTTTCGAAAAATGTATAACCAAAAATCCATTGTAAAGCTAATGATTTTTTATTTATTTCCAAGTAATACATAGAAGAAAAGAATAGTAAAATGACTGCTAAAATTATAAGTAGACTACAATAAACGGTAGCTAATTGTAGTAATTCTTTGTTATTTGCTATTTTTAATTCTACATTAGAATAAGCCACAGAAATAGGTTGCCAAGTCTCATCAAATTTATACTTTTTTAAAGTATCTTGTGTTACCTTAAAAGGGGTTTCATTTCCACTATTTTTAGTATAGTATCCGTAACCCATAGAAATACTAGTTGCTAAAATACGTGAATCGAACTGACTATTAACTATTACAGCAATTGGATCAATGATTTCATAGTTATTCTTTTCTGCCATATTTGTAGAAAAGGTAAAGTAAGATTGATTGTTTTTAACATATAGAATATTCACACCAGGAGGAGTGGAATCCTTCGCATTATATATACCGGTGTAATCTTTTGATATAGTTCTTTTTATATCATCTTCATATGTTTTAAACTTTATTGGTACAATTACAGTTATTTCATTAGTCTTAGCACTATCTGAAATTTCTACTTGTTCATTATTAGTTCCTATAATTGGATTTATGGATAGATAATTTTTGTTGATTTCAACTTTAGTTCCATCCATTCCCCAAGGATTTGGATCTAAAGGAGGACCAGAACTATTCATATAATAACCAGATGGAGAAATATAAAAAGCTCCTTGTGCCTCTAGTTCTTTATATAACAGTTGAAATTGTTGATTTTTTTCGTCATTTTGAGACTTTAATAATTCAGGTTGAGAATCGGCAATCATTCCTAAATAGGAGTAATCTTTTAGGATAGACCATTTTTCTTGTTTATCCACTGTACTCTTGATTGTAAGAAAAGTACTAACTCCTTGCTGCAACCCTAATGTAAGAAAAACAGCTAATATAAATCTAATAATAATATTTATATAAAACAGCAGCTTTATAGGTTTTTTATTTTTTATCATCTGAGAAATATTTATAGTTTTAGTTCCTAACCATGTAGCAATAAAAATTAGCGAGATAGTTAAAATTAATGGAATAATATTTCCTAACCCAAAATATAGAAAAGAAAATAATTGTTGAAGCTCATTATAAAAATATAAATATACTATTAATCCTGACAGTACCATAGATAATGAACCTAAAAAAACTTTAATATACCTTCTAAATAAATAAGCTCCAATTTCCCAAAAGTTATATCCTAATAAATATCTTACTGCTATTTCTTTATAATTATTAATTACATCATATAGCATTGCAAGTGCTATTAATAAACATAATATTAATGATGCTTTATACATCATATCTTGGTAAGGATATGATGTAATTAAAGTTTCAGACTGATCTTTTGAAACTTCAACAGAAAATCCATATTCTAATGCTAAATCTTTTAACTTCTCTGCATTCTCTTTGCCATTTACCGTATATGTTCCTTTGATATCCTTTGTTTTCCCAGCGGCAATCATTGGGCGAATTTCTATTGTTTCAAAACTATGAAAAAGTTCAAGTTGACCTATTTGATAATCGTCGTAGGTTTTTATGGTAGAAAGAAAGTCATCTTCATCACTATTTACATCTAAAAATTCACCTGTCTTTAATTTTATTTTTTCAAAGTATTTATCTTTTTCAAAAAAAGCTACATAATATACTATTTTATCTTTATTATATTTATCCTTTTCATAAGATGTTCGTTGAAAGTTTACTTTCGTTTGAATTGCTATATCTTCTAGCAAACGGAAATTTTCGGTTTTATTTTTTTGAGGATTTCCGCTTTCAACAATAATATTCCACTTTTCACCTATGCTATGATTATTAAAAGATTGAAATTGTATATATTCAAATTGCTTTATAGATAAAAAACTTATAACTATAAAAGTTGTTGTAAAGAGAAGGAAAATTAATTTCTTCATAGCAATTCCTCCCTTATAACTCTATTACTCTTGAAAAGAATTTTGTTAAACTTTTGTCATGAGTGACCATAATAATTGTTTTTCCTTGCTTATGTAATTTTTGAAACAATGACACAATAATATCACGGTTCTCACTATCCAATGATCCAGTTGGTTCATCTGCAAAAATTAAAGATGGATCTTTAAGTAGTAATCTAGCAATTGCTACACGTTGTTGTTCTCCACCACTCAATGTATGTACTATTTCCCTACCATAATCAACAAGGCCTACTTCTTTTAATGCTAAAGATATAGCATCATATTTTTGCTTTTTATTCATTTTTTTATGCTTAAGAGCAATTTCTAAATTTTCATTTACTGATGAATTATCAATTAAAGCATAGTTTTGAAAAATAAAACCTAAGTGATCTCTTAATAAAATCCTTTTCATTTTTTTTGTTTGTATCTCTTTATCCATTATTTTTACAATACCTGAATCAGCTTTTTCTAAAGTACCCATTATATTTAAAAGAGTAGTTTTTCCTTGACCACTTTTTCCAACTATACCAATAAACTCTCCTGATTTTACTTTTAAACTAAAATCCTTAAAAATAATTTTTCTATTGAATGCCTTACATATGTTTATTATTTCAATCATATATTTATCACCTTTTCAAATATTTATCACCTTTTCAAAGCAAAAAGAGGATTTATTAAAATAACTAAATCCTCTTTTGACAACTATTAGAAAAAAGCGTACTTATTATACGTACAAGCGTATGGTCCATTATAATCTAAATCTAATCTTGACCAACTTCCAGGACCCGCAGTTGGACCATAGTAAGTAACACTGTTTTTTGTAATTGTGCCATAATGTCTCAATCCAGAATGTAAGTAATAGTTATACCACTGCATTCTACCTTGGCTATATCCATAATCCCATGATTCTGCCGCTTTTACTGCTATTGGCGCAATTGAGCCTACTGCTAATAATCCTAATAAAGCAAATGTAAGCACTTTCTTTTTCATTTTAACTCCCACTTAAATTATTTAAATTAAACATATTACATAAACATAAGCTTGTTTACACAATAATGATACCAGTAAAACAATTAAATGTCAAATAATGCAAATAAATGATTATTTATGAAATTAACTATTAAAAAAATTAAACTTCACTAAAAATATAATCAATATTCATATTTATTCTAGTTAATATAGATACTCTAATTTGTTATCAATATTCGATTTGGCTAAAAAATACTTTAGAAAAATATCAATTTCGCTAAATTAAACTTTAGTGAAATAATTATACTTTTAATTTGGGCTATGTTTAAGAATATTGTCCATTAAGACTTCACTACAAAGTGGAATTTAAAAATTATTGTTTCTTTTTTACTTTTGAATTAGGAAGTTCCTCATACATATTCATAATCAGTTCATATAGGAACTCTTTATTATCAACGTTATCAACCAAAAGCATTGGATTTGCACCATCATAAGGCAACTCTTCAATTGCCTCTGGCATTAATTTTCTACTTACATTGGTTATCTTAACCAAAAAACGATTATCATATATTCCTCCAAAAATTTTTTCTCGATAATATAAAATATATTCTCCCATCATTTTTTTGTAAGAAACATTATCAAGTATATATAATTGTTCAATAATAAAATCTAAATATTCTTGACTAGAAGCCATATCCTATCTCCTTCTCAAATCACCATTATTTGTTGAGCTAACGTATCTCAAACCACCGCACCCCATCCTTATGGTATTTTTTTTGTATTAATTATAGCATAAACACTTTATGATTTCGCTAAATCTTATTTTAGTGAACAGAAAAAGCCAATGATTTAAAATCATTGGCTTAATTATTTATACTTATTTACGAATTCCTCTAGTGCTTAACTTATTGTTATATTTATATTTACTGTAAATCCATCTGGATATTTAAATTGTAAAGTTTCAATTCCATTTGATTTTGTAGAAAAATAAAAATTATCTCTATGATAACGTATACCAGTGGTGTGATCATCTGGGTTAGTATTTTTCCAATCAACAATAGAGGAATTATGATCTAAAATTATGTTTTTTAGAGAGTTAGAGTTGACTAAAGTCCATGTTCTGTTTCCAGGTAATGAAACTAAAAAAGATCTATTAGATTTTACATTTACATTCAATAAATCACCATCATTTACCTTATGTTCGGTTATTGAAAAATTGCTATCAGAATATTCTCCAATAGACAAATATATGGTAGAGAATTTTTCGTAAGTATATATATAATTATAATTTAAATTTTTAAGAATTGTATCTATTCTATCATAAGTATTATTAGCATCATAGGTAATATTAGTAGTTGAAGAATTAGAAACATTTATACTGTCTTTTTTTCTTAAATTTATGGTTATTATATATATTATTAAGATAATTATAAAAACAATAAATATAATATTTAATGTTTTGCAAGTCTGAATTTTCATTAATTACCCTCCAAATTAGTATTTATACCTTATAATACAATATTTTACCACATATAAATTAACAAATACATATAAGTAAAAAACAAAAATATACATGTTATTGTAAAATAATGAAGGAAATGGAACGCATGCGTAGAATATATTTACTTTGTAGAATAAATGAAAATAATAAAAGGAGTTGATTTCTTTGATAAGAAACAAAAAAGTATTAAATTTTATAGCAGGGGTGATAATTACATCTTTATTAGCAAGTTCATCTGCTTTAAAAGCTAGTGCACAAACTGTAAAACCTATACCAAATATTAATATTCAAAGTGCAGATGTACCATCAGACATAGTTGAGTATGGAATAGAAAAATATAAGGCAGAAATTAATATAATCAACAATACCGGTAATAATTCCATGTTTTCATCAGATGATTATAAAGCCTCATATTTAGGAACACCATTTTCTTTGTATGATTATAAAAATAATCATATAGTTAACTCAAATGTGTATTATTTCCCTATAATTAATAATAACAAGATAATTTCATTTTTAACTATTTCAAAAGATGAAAATGGTAAGTATATTGCAACTTTATCAAATGGATTTGCTAATAAATTAAATGATGTTATTAACGATAACAATAGGGACAAGCTACAAATTGTGGGAATAGAAAATGTTATTTATACAATAGATGAAAGTGATGATAAAAGCACATTACTAGCAAATTACAATAATAAAAATATAGAAATATCTAATGAAACTGTACATGCTGTAACTGATTTAGCCAAATCTGATGATAACTCAAGTAGTGAAAAATTTGTAAACATTGAAAATAAATTAGTTAGTGCAAATGAATCTATTAATAGTAGTAAAAAAAGTTTAACTAATAAAAATAATAAAGTAATGGAATATTCAAGTAATAGCTCAGCAGAAGATTATAAGCTTTTAAAAGTTCCTGTAGTAGGACAAGGAAGAGCTCAGTGGTGTACTAGTGCTTCATGTGCTACAATTCTAAATTACAAAAAAGGTTTGAGTTTAACTGCCAAAGATGTAGCTTCGTATATTCAAGGCAAATCAGATCCAGATACAAATTTAGGAGCTACTCCTGGACAAGCTCGTTCAGCATATAGTCATTATGGCTATGACACTACAATACAATTTAGTCAATTACCATTTGTGGGAGTTAGGGCTGAAATTGGTCTAGATCGACCAGTTAATGCTTTCTGTTTTGATAGAACTGTAAATCCATATGTAGGACATTCTATGGTTATAGTAGGATATTATAGGAATACCGATACTGTTGATTATTGCTATGTTGTAGCAGATCCAAACTTCCCCGGAAAATATTTCCTTGTATTGGCTGATTTAAGTTCTGGAAAATTCACTTACCATTTAGGAAGTTATAAGTTGACTTGGGAAGATTCAGTCTATTAAAATATTGTTTATTATTATATAAATTGTACTGATTTCGCTAAAAATTATTTTTGCGAAGTCTATAATTTTAACGATTTTATGCCATTTGTAAGGTATGAAAATTAGGTTTTAAGTTTAGTATTTATAAATTTTCAAAGAAAAAAGGTATATTTCGTGTAGCTCTACGCGAAATATACCTTTTTCTTTTAATTATTTTCTAGTGAAAGAACTATATTCATTTAATTATTATATCAAATTTATTCCATATTAAGTGGTGTATGTATAAAAAAATGTTTCAAGTAAATCACATTACTAAACATAAATCTTAAAAGGGGGTGCGATTTACTTGTTACTCATAGTATATCATTATTACATAATTTGTGAAATTTTTTCTGATTGAATTTTAATCCAAATTAATGTAATATAGAAATATGTGTTAAATTTTGAATTATATCTTATTAATACATAAAATACCCTGTAATGCTAACAGGCTAATATCAGACATTACAGGGAACAACGAAATGCTAACAACCTAATGCAAGCAATGTAATTATAGTATATTAATGTAAATTTGTCCACTATATTGAATATGATTACATAATGTACAAACTTTATATTTAGTTTTTAGCATCTCTGTAAAGATAGAGGGGAAAAGATTAAATGTTTAATAATGAGATTATGCCACCATATGAAAAAATAAGAAAGTACAGAGTTATAACCGGAGCAACTCAAGATGAAATCGCAGACGGTGTTTGTACAAAAATTTGGCTAAGTAAAATTGAAAATAATAAGAAAAAGCTAAAGTTTAACTTAGCTACTGGAATTGCTGAAAATTTTAATAAAATTATAAATGAAAAAGGATTAAGTGTACCATTAATCACGCCCGATGAATTAATGGAAGATGAAGATGATCAAGCAAATCATATTTTCGCTAATATTGTCAGTGAATTAAAAGAAATTAGAATAATAGATACATTTGAACAAAAGTTTTGTGAAGCGGAAGATCTAATCGAAAAGTATAACATTACAGATAATAATAAAATAGAGTTGTATAAATTAGCTACTGATTTTTACTATTATAAAAATAGATATTCCAAAAGTGATTATTTATGTGACATTGGATTAAAAATTAGCGTTAATTCTCAAAATAGCTTTGAAGAAGTAACTTTTTTTATATATAAATCTAGAAATAATATATTTTTAGATTTATATATTAAAGCATTACAACAATTAGATTACGCAGAAAAATTAAATGATGATATAGTAAATGATGAGCTTTCTATAATGATATTGTATTACAAGGCACTTGCATATAAAAAGCTAGGTGAGTATGATAGTGCCTTAGAATGTTTTAAAGTACTAAAGAAATTTGAAATCAAAAATTGGAATATGTTACTAAAAACGAAAATCAACCATGCAAATTGTTTGAATGATTATCATAAGTTTGAAGATGCTGAAAAAGTATACAAGGAAGCTTTAAGTATTGCTATGAAATATGATAATAACGATTATATAGCCATGACTTACAGGAATTTATCTGAATTATACACTAATAAAAAAAATTACAAGTCTGCTACAATGTATATCAAAGAATGTTTATCATGTAACCCAAATTATGAAGACCGTGGAGAGTACTTATATTTTGCATCAAAAGTGCTTCAACATTCAAATGAAGATGTTAAATATTATCTTTTACAAGCATTGGAAGTATGTGAGAAAAATGATAATGAGAATGGATCTTTAATTGAACAAGTGATTTATGAATTGGTACTTATTTATATCCAAAAAGAAGATAAACAGAATTTATTGCTAATAGCAGATAAAGCAAAAGAATTAAATATAGATTATTCTTTAATCTATTCAGAAATTGGAGCATATTATAGAGGTAGAAATGACGAAAAAAGTATATATTTCTATGAAAAATCAAGAGAAAGAATGAAACAGATTAAAGGAATTTAAAAAAAATATTTTTTTATCGCAAATTACATTAATATATTACAATGTTAAACTAAGGTTTTGTCACTTAGTTTAAGTTTTGAAGGAGGTGAAATCTGTGAAAAAAATTGTACTAGCAGTTCTTGCAACATCAATGTTATTAACAAATATTGCGTTTGCTTCAACTAAAACTACATATACTAATAACGCTAAGAACAAAACAGTATCTAGTGTAACAGAAAACAGTGTATATCACTTAGAGACTCACGATGCACATTAATAACAATATAAACAATAAAAATGCTGTAAAATTCAATGAAAAATATGGAAAAAGTTTAACTGAATTCAAGTGATTTGGTTAAACTTTTTTAAATTTGTAAAAAATTAAATATATCTATATAATTGACCTCATAGCAAGCATTTAAAGAAAATAAGGAGAAATATACGCGGAAAAATGAGGGAATTAAAATTGAAAAATGATGAAGCTTTTTCTAAGCTTAACCAAGCCATGGAAAAAGCTAGAGCAAATCTATATAAATCAATTGAAATATATGGACGGAGTTCTAATGAGGTGATAACTGCCAGTAAAAACCTGGATCTATATATAAACATGAGTATGAAAAGAGAATTTTGATAATAATTAATAATATTTTATATAAAGGCGGAGCTTGGGGTGGTAATTAAAGAATCAATCGAAATATATAGAGAAAATTCTTCAATTGAAAGTTTTAAAAAAGAAATAGAACTAATAAAAAGTGCTGGATATAATATATCTGAAGAAAACGACGATTATGTATGTTTATCTCAATCTGTTACTATAGGATACACGCAGAGATATGAAAACCGGTAACTTGCTGTGATTTTATGCCATC
>NZ_SULK01000004.1:0-110378 GCF_007115085.1 Clostridium sp. HBUAS56017
CTTGTCTTAAGCTAATGGTTGGCACTATCAACCCCCATATCGGACTTTCACCGACTAGTACGTGCCCATGCTGGGCACACATATAAAAGACTAATGGTAATAAATATTAACCATTAGTCTATATCCTTTATGGTGTTACGAGTCTAGTAGAAAAATCATTTGTATTGTAGCACATTACTGCATCAGCTCCAGACGTTTTAGTTACTTTCACCATCAATCTTTGATTGTTAAGTGAAACAGAATTTAAGTTATACGAGTATATTGTAGGATGATTTCCTCCGCCAGTAGCTGAAACATTTATAATTTTAGATCCAAGTAAAACTCCTCCGCTTCCATCAGCATTAACTTTAAGTAAATCAACCTTAACATTTGAAGTGCCCCCTGGATTATTAGTCCATAATGTAAAATTCCAATTTCCATTTCTATATGTCCCGTTCGTTACGGGTGTTGTCCAAACATTTTGAGTAGCACTAATAGCTTTTATAGGTTGCCACCCTGAAACAGAACTCTTTCCAGTTTGCATATTTTCACTTATAGTATTTACACCTGCTACCTTCTGATTGAATAAATACCAGGTAGTACTTGGAAGATTTCCTATTCCTCCACCACTTCTAATCGTATATGTAGCAACAGCTGTCAAAGAACTAGCTAATCCTGCCTTAAAAGCTTTTGCTTTAATAGTCTTAGTTGAAGTTACATTTATTGGTGTTGTATATTGTGCAGAATTTTCATTTGGTTCACTTCCATCAATAGTATATCTGATAGTAGCTCCAGGCGTAGCTGTAGAAATGCTTACATTTTGCACAGAATCATAAGTTCCACTTGCTAAATTAAATGTTGGAGTTGCTGCTTGAGTGCTTGGAGTTGTTCCTCCTTGCTGATACACACGTACATAATCAACATACATCTTAGCTGGGAATTGAGTTGTTCCATCTGGACTTCCTGGCCATTGTCCTCCAACAGCTAAGTTGAGAAGAATGAAAAATGGTCTATGAAATTCCTCTGTATCATTAATTGTAATATTTGCTTCCCAGTACTTAACACCATCTACAAACCACTTAATAGAGCTTGCATTCCATTCAACTGAATATACATGATATTGAGTTACATCGATTGTATTAGATTGTCCTGTATAATATTGATGTCCACTTTTATCCCAGTGAATAGTTCCATATATATTAGATCCATTGTTTACATTTTCCATAATATCAAGTTCACCACATTTTGGCCAACCAACTTGATCAATATTTGAACCTAGCATCCAAAAAGCTGGCCATATACCTTGTCCTTTTGGAAGTTTCATCCTGGCCTCAATTCTTCCATATGTAAACTGTCTCAATTCCTTAGTTTTCATACGAGCAGAAGTATATCCCATTCCACCATAAGCTTCTTTTCTAGCCTCAATAAGTAAATTACCATTTTCAATTCTTGCATTTTCAGGACGGTTTGTATAATATTCTAATTCATTATTTCCCCATCCTCCAGAACCAGTTCCAGTATCAAACGCCCAATTAGATGTATTTATTCTACTTCCATTAAACTCATCGCTCCAAACAAGATTCCAAGTAGTGTCAGCATGTACATTTACACTTGGAAGAAGCGAACCTATTAGTATAAATATCATGATTAGTCCAAATAATGTTTTTTTCTTCATAGAAATAATCCCCCTTTTAGTAAAAATCTATTATAACTTAAAATGTCCTATCAAAAAACTTCACTTAATACTTTAGCTTATCTACAATAATTCACTCCTTCCCTCTCTTCATTGTAACCACTTCTTTTAATATTTCATTTTAAACTATCATCTCAGTTCTATACTATTATTGAAAAATATACCACATGTTTTTTCATTGTGCAACCATTTCCATAAATTCAATTTTAATGCTATATAATTTTGTTAGCCAAACTAGTCTAAGCATAAAAAAAAGACTACGCATATGTAGTCCTAGTTATAATTCACCTTTAATCTATATTTATATTGAGGTCTTCCAACCTTACCATATTCGATAATCTTTTCTAGGTCGCCTTGTTTGCTCATGTAATCAAGATATTTTCTAACGGTTACTTTTGCTAGTCCAAGTTTCTCACATAACTCCTCAGCAGTAAAATATTCATCCTTTATCCCCGGAAGTGCTTCTACTATTGATTTATACGTATACCTATTAAAACCTTTCTCTACATTATATTTTTCTTCTTTACCATTTGACTTGTTACTTTTTGTATTTAAAATAAGCTTATCTAGTTCAGCTTGTTCAATAGTTTCACCACTTTTCAACCCATTAACTCTATCTTGAAGGTTATTAAGAGATTCTTTAAATCTCTGAAAAGTAAATGGTTTTATTAAATAATCTACAACACCATATCTAAATGCATCTGTTATTCTTTCTATAGTTTTATCTGCTGTAATCAAAATAACATCTGAAGCTATTTCATTTTTTCTTAGCCATTTTAAAAAATCCATGCCATTTTCATTTGGAAGAAAAACATCTAAAAGAATTAAGTCAACAGAATTTTCTAATAAGAATTCCTGCGCTTCTGTAAGATTTGTTGCCGCTTTTTCTAGGGAAAATCCTTCTACCTTATTTAAAAATTTAGAATTTATTTGTATAACCATTGGATCATCTTCAACTATCATAGTTTTTATCATAAAATCAACTCCTTTCCCTTGGTATAGATATAATCCATTCTGTTCCTCTATTTATTTTAAAATCAATATTCCCTTTGGCTTCATCTATAATTTTCTTTACTATATGCATTCCAAATCCACGACTTCCTTTTTTAGTTGTTATTCCAATCTTATAAATTGATTCTCTTATACTTTCTGGTATACCTGCTCCATTATCCTTTATATTAATATTTATATTGTTTTCTTCTTCACATATTTTTACATATATTTCACCAGTTCCATCTTTTTTAACTTCATCTATAGAATTCTCTATTAAATTTCCCACAACGGATACTAATTCTTCCGAAGTCATATATTCTGGCAACCTAGTCAATTTTGAATTTTCATCTATTATTAACTTAATTCTATATTCCTCACATTTACTATACTTTGCTAAAATTAATGCTGCTAAAGATACATCTTTTATTTTATCTGATATTATGGTAGATATATTTTTTTTACTATCTGCTATTACATTTATAAATTTAACTGCTTCATCGTATTCTTCCAATTGAATAAGTCCTGAAATTGTATGAAGTTTATTCATAAATTCATGATTTTGCGCTCTCAATGACCACGCCATTTTCTTTATTCCAGTTAACTCTTCCGCCATCTTACGTACTTCAGTTAAATCTTCAAAAGTTACGACCAATCCCAAATCTTGATTTTTAAACCCCTTAATAGTACTGTATTTGCACATAATATTTAGCCCTGGTCTTGCCTTTATCTCTACATTTCTTATAGGCTTCCCACTGTGTAAAAACACATCTAACATACTATCATAAGTAAATTCTGTAATAGGACTTCCTATATCACTATCTTTTAACCCTAAAATTCTACTAGCTTCCTCATTAAATAATGTTATACGACCATTATTATCTAATGCAATTATTCCTTCCTTAATATTTTCTATTACAGTTTCTTTCTGTTTTAATATTAAAGCGATTTCCTCTGGTTCAAGTCCAAATATAGCTTTCTTTATGCTATATGAAATAGCAACAGCTCCTAAAGCTCCTAAAACCAATCCTGCTACTATGATAGGTATAAATTTATACATCTTAGTATAAACTTCATTATCAAACTTATTATATAACATTCCTACAGCTACTGCCCCTATCTGTTTATTATCCTCATCATAAATAGGAGAAAAAGCTCTTACAGAAATTCCAAGACTACCACTTGCTGTAGATATATATTCTTCACCATCTTTTAATACTCTCTGTTCATCCCCACCTATGAATTTTTCACCTATTTTACTTTTTACTGGATGTGAATATCTTATACCTTCCATATCCATAACTACAATAAATTCCACACCTGTCTTTATACGTGCTTTCTCTATTTCATCATTTAATAATCCAATAGGCACCGTTTTATTGCCTTTTAAGTATTCTTTAACCTCATAAGTTGAGGCAAACGAATTTGCTATGTTTAACATATTTTTATCTATTTGATCTCTTAATAAGTTTTTCATTTCAATATAAGAAAAAATTGTTATGCTTCCAATGGAAATTATAAGAATGCCTATAACAAAAGACGCTATTTTCCCCTTTAACTTCATATTATCACCCTTATTTTAACTATTTACCTAAATTTCTTTTGATTTAATTATATACGATAAATTATCAAAAGAAAATGATTACACAAAAAGATTAGCCATATCTTTTAATAAAAATATGTCTAATCTTTGGTAGGTATAATTTCTATTTTGTTTTCATTAAAGTTATTGTCCACTTTCTAATAAAATTTTTACATGTTTTATTAATTACTTTTATTATGCCGCAGCTTTATTATCTAATTTTTTCATCTTATTATTTCTAATTAACTTAAATGCATAAGTAACGATAAACGGACAAACAATTGCAGACACTACACAGGCTGCTGCAACTTGGGCAGTAGCTACTGTTGCTATAGCAGCTAAAGTTGGATCTGCAGCTGCAACAGCAGCTGGTGTAGCTACAGCATTTCCTGCTGTTGAACCTGTTGCTAAACCAATTATTGGCTCTTCCTTGAATAATTTTAAAAGTATATAAGCTCCTATTCCAGTAAATGCTGCTATTATCCCTAATATTATGCCAGGTACCCCAGCTTTTACAATTGTTCCAAGATCCATTCCTGCACCTAGTGGGAATGAGAAAAATGGAATTAATAATAATTTACTGCTTCCAAGGAAAGCTCTCATATCAGAATCAATATTTCCTAAAATCATTCCTATTACTATCGGAATCATTACTGCTAAAAGTGCTTCAAAAGGAATTTGAGCAAGTCCTGATGCTCCTAATGCAACTAATGTGAAAAATGGGCCATCTTTTAAAGATAATAGAGCATAAGCACCTACATCAGTTTCATCCCCATATTGAGAAGCAAGAGATGCATACAATCCGCCATTACAATTTGTCAATGCTGATAAAATAGCAAGTGGTGATAACCCCAATACTCCTGCAGGTCCAAAAACTTTTCCTACAATTATACCAATCCCAGCACCTACTACAAACTTTCCTGTTATTAATAGTGCACCTTTTTTTAGTGCCTTTGGTGCTAACTTGAAATTAATTTGTGAACCGATCAAGAACATAAAGCAAGCCAAAATTGTTGTTGATGCTGTTTTACTAAATAATGCCGTTGTGAATCCCCCAATTTGTAAAAACTGTGGAAAAAATGTATTAGTCAATACTCCTAGAAAAAGTGGAACAACCATCATACCGCCTGGAATTTTATCTATGGTTTTCTTAATTGGAATTTGCATATCAATACCTCCTAAAATTTCATCTTATAATTGCTTCATTAAACCTTTCCATTGATAATCTTATTAAAATTTTGTATTTATACATGCTCTAAATATCCTTGAAGTTTATTTTAGTAGCATGTATAAAACAAATTACCTAATTACAATTCCTCTTATTTTCTTGCAACTCCACTTTCTATTGCAGCTTTAGCAATTGCTTCTGCTACTTTTTTAGCAACATTTTTATCCAGTGCACTTGGAATTACATTATTTTCATTTAAATCTTCATCCTTTATGTAATTAGCTATTGCATACGCTGCTGCAATCTTCATTTCTTCATTTATTTCTTTTGCTCTTACATCTAATGCCCCTCTAAATATTCCTGGGAAAGCTAAAACATTATTAACTTGGTTTGGAAAATCTGAACGTCCTGTACCAATAACTCTTGCTCCAGCTGCCTTTGCTTCATCAGGCATTATTTCAGGTGTTGGATTTGCCATTGCAAATATTATGGCATCTTTATTCATTGATTGTACCATTTCAGGTTTTAGTATTCCTGGAGCAGATACCCCTACAAACAAATCAGCACCTAATAAAGCATCACTAAGACCTCCTTTTATGTTATCTGGATTTGTTATTTCTGCTAAAGCTTCCTTAGCATCATCAATTTTCTCCATTCCTCTATAAAGAATTCCTACTTTATCAACTGCAATCAAATTCTTAACTCCTGATGATAATAAAAGTTTTGCTATAGCTGTTCCTGCTGCACCAGCACCATTTACTACTACCTTTATATCTTCAAGTTTCTTATCAACTACTTTAAGTGCATTTATAACACCGGCAAGTACTACTATTGCAGTTCCATGTTGATCATCATGAAACACTGGAATATCAACTAATTTTTTTAATTTTTCTTCAACCTCAAAGCACCTTGGTGCTCCAATGTCTTCTAAATTAATTCCACCAAATGTTGGAGCTATTAATCTAACTGTATTAACTATTTCATCAACATCCTTAGAATCTACTAATATAGGAAATGCATCAACATCTGCAAACTCTTTAAATAGTATTGATTTCCCTTCCATTACAGGCATCCCTGCCATTGGTCCTATATCTCCAAGTCCAAGTACTGCAGTTCCATCTGTTACTACCGCTACTAAATTTCCTTTAGAAGTATATTTGTATACGTTTTCTTTATCCTCATGAATTTTTCTACAAGGTTCCGCAACTCCTGGTGTATATGCAAGACTTAAATCATCTCTTGTTTCAACCTTTACTTTAGATGTTACTGAAATTTTTCCTCTATTCTCCTCATGTAATTTTAAGCTTTCTTCAAAATAGTTCATTTGATACACCCTTTCTTTTTGGAAAATTTATATTTAACTTTTAATGTTTTTTCTCTGTGACTAAATAATAACATCAATTCAGAAATATAAAAATATTCTGTAAATTTAAATATAGTTTTGTAAATTAAAAAAACTTTGTATACGTTTTAACAAAGTTTTTAAATAGAAAAAGCGGGCAAATATCCCGCTTTTCCTTATAATTCTTCAGTTGCTAATTCAAAACCATCTATAATTACATCTTCATTAAGTTCAATTAGAAGACAAGTATTTCCGTGGCTATCTTTAACTTTTCTTATATTTTTAAGTTCTTTAGGCGCTATTGCTAGACTCATATCTTCAGTTGTTATTTTAATTGACTTTGAATTCATATTTGGAACTATATTTTGAACCTTAAGCTCATAGTCACTATTTCCTGTTACTCTTTCATAAGCCTCCTCAAGTTTTTCAACATTTTCAACGCCACTTTCTTCTAGCACACCTTTTAAATCTTCACGACTTACTACAGAGGCTTCACTTTCCTCTTCATCTTCCTCAAGTTTCTCTGAAAGTTTTTCATATATGTTTTGCATAGTTTCTGGAGCTATTTTTTCCCCTACTACAGTTCTTAATATATCCATAAACTCTCCTTTTTCCTCTTCAGCTGTCTTTTTAAACTCACAGTTTAATATATCCTCTACAAAACTAATATTTATATCTTTAGACTTAGATGCATAATACATAATTCTATTCACATCTGCAGAATTATTATTAAATACAGGGAACATAAATCCATCTAAAGGAGAATCAAGATTGATAGTTGAATCTAATGCAGAATTTGCTCTAAACTCTCTTTCTATATAATCAAATTTTAATGCTTTCTTAGGTGGTTCTATTTTATTTACGCTACACATCATAAATTCAAAAGCATAAACTTCATCATCTTTAGCTTCCTCAGCTTCTTCACTTCTTCTCTTATTTGCACCTTTCCAATATTCTGCTTTTATAAAAGTAATAACTACATCTGTTTCATACTTATAATTCTTTCCTATCCTTGAAACTATTTTATCAGCTTCTTCTTTAAAAATGTCTTTTTCTTCTTTTACAGCTGAATATAATATCTTCTGCGCATTATCTTCAATATCTACTGTTTTAAATTCAAGCTCAAAAAGTTTAGTATCTAATGCACCTGATAATATCTTTTTAAAATTTTTAATATATAATTCCTGCTTTTCACTATCAATACTATCAAAATATTCAAACTCAGAATAAATTACTGACTGGTTGTCCTTTTTTAGGTAAACACTGTATATTTCTTTAATACTAAGCATTGTATTTTCCGGCTTAAATTCTTTTCTTATTCCTGCTAAATCCTGTTTATTCATCTGATATACCTCACTTTATTTTCTAGTTATCTATTGCTAAAATTCATAGTACACAATTGTAGTTAAAATATATTTAAAAATTACAATAACAAAAACAACATATATATTATAAATAAATATATAAAAAAAAGCATATACTAATTTTTTGAAAATACTATTTGTACTTTTGTTTCTTCTCTTTCTTCACTGCTTACTTGGATATTTCCTCCATGTTTTTTCACTATCCATTCAGCTATTGATAAACCAAGTCCGTGTCCGCCTTCTCTGCCACGCACTTTATCTCCTCTATAAAATCTATCAAAAATATATGGAAGATTTTCTTTACTTATACCTAACCCATTGTCTTTAACCTCTATAAATATCTTATTATTCTTCTTTTTTAAGCTAAGTTTTATTATATCTCCTTCACTTGTATATTTTAATGCATTATCTAGTAATATTATCATTAACTGAGCTATCCTATCTTCATCAGCATTAATGTATACATCTTGTTCTAAATCTTTAATAAATGTTTTCTCTGCGAACTCAGCAATTTCTATATATGGTTCACATATTTCATCTAGTTTTTTACTTAAACAAAATACTTTTTTATCCAATTCAATAGCATTGCTGTCAGATTTTGCTAGAGTCAATAAATTATTCACTAGTTTTGAAAGTCTTCTTGTCTCTGATAAAGATATTGCTATACTTTCTCCTACCTCTTTCACTTTTTTCTCTGGAGACTTTAATAATAATTCTAATTTAGATTGTATTATAGTCAATGGTGTTCTTAATTCATGAGATGCATCACTTACGAATTGTTGTTGTTTCTCCCAAGCCTTAACTATAGGAACTAATGCTTTGCTTGCAAGATAAAATGCTACCACCACTGAAATAACAAAAATTAAAACTCCTCCAACTACTAGTATTGAATTTAAAGTTTCAAGAAATTCTTTTTGTGAATTTGTATTTCTTATTAATTGAACTATTACAGTGCTGTTATCCGTATCAATTTTAATAGCCATACTCCTAAAATAAAAACTATCGTATCTACTCTCTTCAATGTTATCTAAAGTCTTATATTTTATCTTATCTGCTATGTCTCTATAATAATTATTATGGCTAGTTGATTCAAGTAATTCCCCATCCTCACTCCACACTAAAACTCCATTATTAGGCTCTAATTTTTGAAACGTTAGTTTATTATTTTTTGATGACTTTTGAACAACTTTAGCCATGGATAATAAATTTTTATCAACTTCTCTATAAATTTCTGATTTAGTATATTGAAATAAAACTACTCCTAAAATTGAAAAAAGAACTAGAAAAGTTATTGTATTTACTAACACCAAATGTCTTTTTTGTTTTGCAAACATCTTATTTCTCCGTTTCTTGTAGTAAGTATCCAACACCACGAATTGTTTTTATATATTTATCATAACCGTATTTCATTAATTTTTTTCTTATATTATGAATATATACTTCCACAATTTCTAAAGTAGTATCTGATTCCAATCCCCAAATTCTATCATAAATCTGTTCTTTCAATAGAATTGTGCCTTCGTTTAAAATCAAGTACTCTAATAAATTGAATTGTTTAACTTGCATTTTAATTTCTTCATCCTTAATAAAAACTTGCTTTGTTCTATCTATTAAACTTAATTCCATAAATGATACTGAATTCTCTTCATGAATTTGTCCATATCTTCTTAATATTGCTTTCACCCTTAAAACAAGTTCCTCAATATGAAAAGGTTTTGTAAGATAATCATCAGCACCTAATGAAAGTCCTTTTATTCTATCATCAGCTGCTCCTTTAGCTGACAATAATAATACTGGTGTATTTATCCCTACCGCCTTCAAATTTTTTAATATACTAAACCCATCCATATCAGGTAACATTATATCTAATATTATTAAATCATAAATGTCTTGCTTTGCTAAAAATAAACCTTCTTCTCCATTCATGGAAACATCAACTTGAAATTCTTCCTCCAATACACATTTTATAGATTCTAATATAAATTCATCATCTTCCACTACTAATAACTTCATAAACTCCCCCTTAATAGCACACTCTCATAAATTAAATATATATCTTATTATCCTAATAATCTATATTTTTTTCTACACTATCCACTGAAAGCGCAAGTTTTTTACGCTCATTTTGCATTCTAAGCCTTGCACTTAATCTCTATCTATGAATAACTAGCCTGTCATATTATTACACTCCCTATCTCTTTATAGTAACTTTTTCTATAATATATTAAAAAGTATATATTTCATGTACAACAACATAAAATATATACTTTTCTTTATTCCTCCTGAATATGCCATGCGGCATATAAGAATTACCTTTTAATACCCATATCCACCTGAATAATGTCTTCTACGTCTTCTTCTACGTCTTCTTCTGTGAAGCTCTCTTAAAAGAAGTATCCTAATTAAATCCCTTAAAAACCGTCTTCGGCGAGGACGCTGCCTTCCTTCATCTTCATTATTCCTATAATAACCTCTATACTCATTGTCGTTTTCATCCTCATCATACTCATCAACATTCATATCCTTTTCTATCTTGTCATATATGTCATCTGTAATCTTTCCTAATTGATCTTTTGTAGGACAATACATTGTTCCGTATCTCTGTTCCATTTGGTCGCCATGATACTTTACCAAAGGCATCACCCTATTATATAGTCTTGGATATAACATCTCTAAATCTTCTTCATCTTCCTCCTCTATCATTGGATCATAGATGTATCCTATTGGACCTTGATACCACATCGTATAAGGTATTATTTGCATGTTATACATACTTGCTCCTGTAATTACTAAAATTATTAATACAGTCTATCCTATGATATTTTTTATAATTAGTGATTAAAAATATCAATTTAATTTTCAGTTATTAATAAATGAAGATTTAGTAATAAAAGCAAGGATACGTTATGTCAAGCTATATCCGATTAATGAAATATTTACGATTGTTAAGCATATCTTACTAAAACTCACAAATATATAAATTATGTTACTAAATCCTAATCTTCCATTATTCTTTATATTATAACTTCACATGATAATCATTATAATATTTTTAAAAATTTTCATATTTTATACATATAATAATTCTCTATTTTTAAACTCTTTTATTTTGAGATTTTAAAACTTTTTCAACTTCTTTTTTTGCTATATAAAATTAAAAATCCATTCTAATGTTCATCTAAATTTTATATTTCTATTTATATAAAAAATAACTGTAATAAGACTTATTAAATCTTATTACAGTTATCAACTTATAGTACTTCTCCAAGATAAGCCTTCTTAATATCCTCATTAGCAAGAAGTTCCTTACCTGTCCCCTTTAATTTAATTGTACCAGTTTCCATAATATAACCTAAATCAGCTATTTTTAAAGCTGCATTAGCATTTTGTTCTATTAAAAGAACTGTCATACCTTCTTCATTAATCTTCTTTATTATTCCAAATAATTCTTTTACAACTATAGGAGCCAGTCCTAAAGAAGGCTCATCCATCATTATTAACTTAGGTCTAGACATAAGAGCCCTTCCTATTGCAAGCATCTGTTGTTCTCCACCAGAAAGAGTTCCTGCTGCTTGCCAAGTTCTTTCTTTTAACCTTGGAAAAAGTGAATATACCTTCTCTAAATCTTCTTCTACACCTTTTTTATCCTTTCTTGTATATGCACCTATTTTTAGATTTTCCAATACTGTAAGATCAGCAAAAACCTTTCTGCCTTCTGGCACTAAAGCTATACCTTTTTTAACCATAATTTCAGTATTAAGCTTTGCTAAATCTGTCCCTTCATAACTTATAGTACCACTTTTAGTTTTAACAAGTCCTACTATAGATTTTAATGTAGTACTCTTACCTGCCCCGTTAGCTCCTACTAAAGTTACAATCTTTCCACTTGGTACTTCTAAACTTATTCCTTTTAAAGCCTCTATGCCACCATAGGCTACTACTAAATTATCTATCTTAATCATCTTCAGATACCCCCAAATATGCATCTATAACCTTCTTGTCATTTTGAATTTGAGAAGGTGTACCCTTAGCTATTGTAATACCATATTCAAAAACCTGTATCTTATCTGATAAGCTCATAACCATATTCATGTGATGCTCTATCATAAATATAGATAAATTGAACTTATCCTTTATCTCCTTAACAAAGGCTGTAAGTTCATCCGTTTCTGTAGGATTCATACCTGCAGCAGGTTCATCAAGCAAAAGCAGCTTAGGATTAGTTGCAAGCGCTCTTGCTATTTCAAGTTTTCTTTGCTTACCATAAGGAAGAGAACTAGCCTTTTCATCTTTTAAATCTTGAAGACCCAATTCCTCTAAAAGAGAAATAGATTTTTCAACCATTTCCTTTTCTTCTTTTCTATACCTTGGAAGCTTTAGTATAGCTTCAATAAAATTAGATTTTATATGAACATGATTTGCAATAAGTACATTATCAAGTACACTTAGATCTTTAAAAAGTCTTATATTTTGAAATGTTCTTGCTATACCTTTTTGAGTAATTAAATCCTGCCTCATACCAGTAATATCCTTGCCATCAAAAATTACCTTTCCATTGGTTGGGGTATAAACATTTGTGATCATATTGAAAGCCGTAGTTTTTCCGGCTCCATTAGGACCAATTAAAGATACTATTTCACCTTCATTAATTTCAAGGTTAAAATCTTTAACAGCAGTAAGACCGCCAAATTGCATGGTTGCATTTTCTACCTTTAATAATGCCATTGTCTATTCCCCCTTCCTTCCTAAAGGTTTATCGCTTGTATATTTAAATAATGATTTCCATGTGAATTCTTTTGTTCCCATAAGTCCATTTCTAAAGAATAATACTATAACCATTAGTAATATAGAAAAGATAACCATTCTAAGTCCTGGTATTCCAGTAAAACTAAATAATCCAAAATCAAATTGCTTTTCCATATCTAAAAATCTTAATGCTTCTCCTAAAATAGTTACAACAAAAGCTGAGATTATTGTTCCAGTAATACTTCCCATACCACCGATAACTATTATAAGAAGTATGTTGAATGTAAGAACAAATTTGAACATATTAGGATCTATTGTCCCCATTAGATTTCCTAGAAGTCCTCCACCTACTCCAGCAAAAAAAGCTCCTGTAACAAACGCTAATGTTTTATGTTTAAATAGACTAATTCCCATACTTTCTGCTGCAATTTCGTCTTCTCTTATGGCCTTTAAAGCTCGTCCATATGAACTATTTATAAGTGAAACTAATATTATTATAGTTAAAATTGCTATTCCAAAGCTCCAATAAAGATTAGTAGTACGAGGAATCCCTCTTAATCCTAAAGCTCCATTAGTTAACCCTTGAGCATTATTTAAAATTATTCTTATAATTTCTGCAAATCCTAAAGTAGCAATAGCCAAATAATCTCCTTTAAGTCTTAATGCAGGTGCTCCTATCAAAAAGGCTATAAATGCTGAAATAAGACCTGCCACAAGAAGTGCTACCGGAAATGGTATTTGAAAACTATTTAATGGAGAAATTAATGATTCCATAAAAAAGTTCTGTGTTTTTACCTTTTCTGTCATGGTTAAAAGAGCTGTCGTATAAGCACCTACAGCTATAAAACCAGCATGCCCAAGTGAAAACAAACCCGTAAATCCATTTATTAGATTCATACTAAGACCAAGTACTGCATATACTGCGCATAGGTTTAAAATTCTAATTTTATATGAGTCCAAGCTATTATTTGCAGCAAATAAGAGTAAAAATATAAGTGCAATAAGAGCTATATTTAAATAATTATTTCTCTTCTTCATATTTACACCTTCTCTGTTAAATTTTTGCCCATTATTCCTGTTGGCTTAAATAGTAGTATTACTATTAAAAGTACGAAAGCAAACGCATCTCTATATCCAGTTAATCCTGGAAGAAAAGCAACTAACATAATTTCACCAATTCCTAGAATAAATCCACCAATAACTGCACCTTTAATATCTCCAATTCCACCTATTACAGCAGCTATAAAGCACTTAAGGCCTGGAATCATCCCCATAAGGGCAACTATTTGAGGATATTTAGCTGACCACATCATAGCTCCTACTGCAGCTAGCATTGAACCTATTGCAAAAGTAAAAGATATAATTCTATTTACCTTTATCCCCATAAGCTTTGCTGTTTCAACATCTTTGGAAACTGCTCTCATAGCCATTCCCACATTAGTCTTATTAACTAAGTGTAATAAAGCAAATAATATTACTATCGTTACTATAGGAATTATAAAAGTAAGATTTTGAATAGAAACCCCACCAATAACCACTACATCTGTAAATATACTTGGAGTTGGAAAAGCCTTTGGTCTTCCTCCAAATAAAACAACCGCTAAATTTTCTAGTAAAAATGATACACCTATAGCTGATATTAAAATAGATATCTTTGGTGCACTTCTAAGTGGTCTATAAGCTGTAAACTCTATCGTCATTCCAAGTATTCCTGTTAATACAATAGCTATAATAAAAGCAAAATACCAAGGAAGATTAAATGTAGCTACTCCAAAAAATGCAAAGTAAGCTGCCATCATAAATATATCTCCATGAGCAAAATTTATAAGTTTTAAAATTCCATAAACCATAGTATAACCAATTGCTATAAGAGCATATAAACTTCCTAAAGAAATACCATTTGCCAAATGTTGCATAAATGTGTCTAATGCCATATCTTTCCCCCCAATCTTCTAATCTTCTGCTTTAACTGTATCAAGATAAGTAAACTTACCATCTTTAACTACTTTTAAAACTGCATCTTTTACCGCATTATTATTTTCATCAATTGTAATTTTTCCAGCTGCTCCAGGGAAGTCTTTAGTTTTTGCCAATTCATCCCTTATTTTCACTGGGTCAGCTGAGTTGGCTCTTTTTATAGCATCTAATATAACTAAATACGAATCATATGCTAAAGCTGTAGCTGCTGCTGGTTCCTTATTATATTCTTTTCTATATGCATCTAGGAAAATTTTAGATTCCTCAGTTATAGGAGCTTCACTAGCAAAGAAAGTTGAAAGAACTGTACCCTCTACAGCATCTTGTCCTATATCTATGAATTCTGGCGCTTCCCAAGTATCCCCCCCTAGTATTGGAGTAGTTATTCCAAGTTGTCTAGCTTGCTTTACTATAAGTGCACCTTCTGTAAAGTTCCCAGGAGCGTATATTACATCTGGATTCTTACTCTTTATATTTGTAAGCTGAGCTGAAAAATCCTGATCTCCTGTATTATAGTTAGATTTTGCTATAATAGCATCTTTATCCCCTGTAATCTTTGTAAATTCATCACTAAAGAATTTACAAATACCAACTGAGTAATCACTAGAAACTTCTGTTAAAAGAGCTACTTTTTTAGCTTTTAGCGTATTAGCTACATATCTTGCAGCAACTTTTCCTTGAAAAGGATCTATAAAGCATACTCTAAAATAGAAATCATTACCTGCTGTTACTAAAGGATTTGTTGCAGTAGCTGCAACTGCAGGAATCTTAGCTTCCATTAGTGCATCTCCTGCTGCCATGGAATTTCCACTTCCCCAACTCCCTATAACAGCATTAACTTTTTCTTGTTCTATAAGATTTGAAGCTGCACTTGCTGCTTCAACTTTGTCCGACTTGTTATCTGCATAAACTAATTCGATCTTTTTACCAAGCACTGTTGGATAAAGCTTGTTTGCTAGTTTTACCCCTTCTACTTCAAGCTCTCCTCCAGCTGCACTAGATCCTGTCATTGGTTCAAACACCCCAATTTTTATAACATCACTTTCAACATATGTATTAGAATCTGGCTTAGAAGAACAACCACCAAGCACTAATACTGTTGACATAGCCAGTGCTAAAAGCATAGATATTTTTCTTTTCACGTTTAAAGCCCCCTTTATTTCTTTTAATTGACTTACTGGCATTTTTGCAAACAATCAGTGTTTAATTATTTTTCCTAATAATAAATTAATAATTTTTAATAATTTCTGATAATTCTTTTGTATCAAAATACTATACTAAGTAATTTAATATATAAGCACTGTCGTTACTTGTAAATTATACACTGTAATTTTCCTTTTGGCAAGGACATGTGTATTTATATTGAGGACTTCTTGAAAATTTTTTTATATTTTGTCGTCTTATTTTAGTAATAAAAAAACTATAGTTTTTTATTACTATAGTTTTAATAAGAATTAAACTGTTCATTGTTCTCCATACATCATAGTTCATTAGTTATATATAAATATGGCCTCAACTTCAGCCTTCACCTTATTTTCCCCTGGTTCAATAGGTGTACCTTCCCCAACGGATTTAAAAGTCATCATTTGTAATGGGGCAGTTGTTCCTGTATCCATCTCATTTACTTGCACTGGTATGATATCAAGTTTTACTCCAAGTTTTTTAGCTATAACAACAGCCTTACTTTGAGCATCCTGAACAGCAATAGAAAGGGCTTCATAATAATATTTTTCCTCATCTAAAACAATAAAATTGATTCCACTTACGCTATTGGCTCCGCTTCTTACTGCAGCATCGATTATTTCTCCTACATAATTAATATTTCTAATAAGCACATTTATATTATTGCTTACTTCATAACCTCTAAAAATCTGTTTTCCATCCACATAATCATAAATAGGCCTAATATTATAATTTTGAGTTTGTATATTTTCTGGCTGAACTCCTATTCTCTTTATATTGTTTATAACTTGCTCTATTATCCTAGCATTTTCTATCTGAGCTAATTGCACATCTTGATTTTGAATTATTACACCAATCGCTACTTCTGCTGCATCTGGTTTTACATTTACTAAACCTCTTCCTAAAACTCTAATTCTTTTACACTGATTATTATCACAATCATATAATTTATCATTATCCTTATCTCCCAATGGGTACATGATTTTCATCCCTTAAAATAATTATATAATTTATAATATGATCATTCCCTTAAATGTCCTCACATTCCAAGGAAAACTTTACTAGTTTAGTGTAATTAATTACATATGTTATAATTCACATATTACTGTTTATTCTAGGAGGCATACAATGATAGGGACATTACTTTTAAACAGATATGAATTAATAGAGAAAATTGGGGAAGGTGGTATGGGAATTGTTTACAAAGCAAAATGCAATACCTTAAATAGATATGTAGCTATTAAGGTATTAAAACCATACTTAAATAATCAAGTTGAAATCATAGCTAGATTTAAGAAAGAAGCACATTCAATTGCTAGCTTATCACATCCAAACATAGTTGGCATTTATGATATTGGATCAGAAAACAACATTAACTTCTTGGTTATGGAGTATATTAACGGAAAATCTCTAGATAAAATAATAAGAGAGAACAATAAATTAAGCACATCAAAAGCTTTAGATATAGCTTCACAAATTGCTGAAGCACTTGATTTTGCTCATAGTAATAAAATTATTCATCGAGACATTAAACCTGACAATATTTTAATTACAGAAGATAACACAGCAAAACTTACAGACTTTGGCATTGCTAAAGTAGCAAACTCTATGACTATAACAAATTCTGATAATATTGTGGGGTCCGTACATTATTTTTCTCCAGAGCAAGCTAAGGGTAATTTTATAGATTCTAGAACAGATATATATGCATTAGGTTCTGTTTTATACAAAATGGTAACAGGACAAGTTCCCTTTTCAGGAGATACTTCTATAGCTGTAGCTATGATGCACATTAATAATCCTGTTACTCCACCTAAAAATATAGTTAATTATTTACCTAAAAATATAAATGCAGTTATTTTAAAAGCATTAGAAAAAAATCCTATTGATAGATTTCAAACAGCAGGGGAATTTGCTGAAATTTTAAATTCTATTAGAAACAATCCTGATTTAGAAGTGAACTTTGGTGAAAAGTTAATAGATAGTCCAACAATTGAAATTAGCAATTCACATACATTAATCTCACATAGTAGATATAATTCTACAGTTGTTATAGATAAAAATTCATTGAAAAAAAGGCCTATATTTTTTAATAAAATAATGTTAGTTACTGGATCGATCGCCTTAACCTTAATTGTTTCTTTTGTAGGAATTTATCTTTCCAAAGAAACAAAAGAAACTCCCTCCACTGAAACTATATCTAATCAAGAAAAAGAAAATCAAGCGGAAACAGCTACTTCATTAGAAGAAAATAAAGCTGTTCCTTCGCTTATTGGTCAGTCTCTAGACAATGCTCAAAACATTATATTAGGTAATGGTTTTTTAATTGGTAATATTGCAAATGAATATAGTAATACTGTTCCTAAAGGCTCAGTTATTAATCAATCTCCTTTAGCTGATTCTCCTTACGAGCATAATGGAAAAATTAACTTAGTTATAAGCCAAGGTCCGCAACCTACTGAACCTGTTCAGCAAGTAAATGAAACTGGAACTGGAAATCAAAATGAAAAAGCTAAAGGAAAATCTAAAAAAGAAAAGAATAATAAGTAATCCAAGGGATATTTCCCTTGGATTACTTATTTGAAATCATATTTACTCTATTTTCCCACAGGCAGTAATAATCCTGCCCTTTTTAATATTGGTCTTAAAACATTATAAAGAAAACTTACTAGTATTACTGACACTACTGCATTAATAAAAGTTGCAACAACACTTACCTTTGCTAAAACTGCAGCCATCTGTTGCGGTTGTCCTAATATATATTGTTTATAAAAATACCCTACAAGTGGATCGAAAACAACATTAAATGCTAATCCACAAATTGCTGAAATAACGGTCCATTTAAATATATATTTTTTATCATTACTTCTATCTATTTTAGCAAATTTATGTGCAACTAATCCTGTTATTAATCCAATTAATAATTTTAATATAAAAGTTTTTGGTGCACCTAAAATATATACTGGATCAAGTACATCAGATATTGTCATTCCAATAGCCCCAGCAAAACCTCCATACCACCCACCAAGAAGCAAAGCAGCTAATACACAAAATGCATTTCCTATATGTATTGAAACTGCGTCTCCACCTGGCATAGGAATTTTTATTTGAAGAAATGTAAATGAAACAAAACATAACGCTGCAAGTATAGATGTCTGAATTAGTTTTATTATTCTTAAATTTTTACTTTTCATATAATTAATCCCCCTTGTACTTATTGTTAATATACGAAAATACTTCTACAATTATAGCACCAGAGGAATATACTAGCAATTATACCGAGACAATTATTACATTTACTGCGTCCACTTCACATCCATTAATCAATTTTTTATTTAACTGTTATAGATTGTGGAAACTTAATGATTTGTTGTGGATCATATTTCCTTTTTATCTCTTTTAATTTTTCTAAATTTCCACCATAATATTCTTTTTCATACTCTTCTAATTCTGCACATGGGAAATTAATATATGATCCTTTTGTAATTTCTTTTATGTATTTTACCTTTTCTTTCACAAATTCCACATTTTCTAAGGCATACTTAGGATCTTCCCATACTGATTGGAAACCCATTATGAATTTCGCATCTCTATAATAAAATGCTGTATCCCTCTTCCCCCTATCCTTAACTGCTCCACCTAATCCATATAGTGATACAGCTGTATATGTTGATCCTTCTGCTCTATCCTTTACTAGATTTATGATATTTTTCATGTCAGCTTCAGAATAATCATCATACACAAATCTTCCTGAAGATTTATACTTTTCGTAAGGTGGATGACTATCTTGAATTATTCTGTTTACTTCTAATACAGTCGTATAATTCAAATCATAAATTTCATTTTTAGAAATACCTTTAAAGGATTGTAAAATCAAATCTGCTTCTTCCCTACTACCATAAAATATTCCTGTGATACGAAGTCCATGGCCTTTTTCTTTTGAATTGTAAATACCCATTTTTAAATTTATTCTTCTATCTAAGTCTTTATAAAGTTTTTGCCACTTCTTAAATCCTTTTATAATTTCGTGAAACTTTGTATTTCTACAATCTATATCTATTAATGTTGCCATTTTAATCTTTTTAGGAAGCTTAAATGTCATGCTAGTTATTACCCCAAAGTTTCCTCCACCAGCTCCTCTAAGAGCCCAAAAAAGATCATTATTACAGTCTTCTGTAGCAACTATTATTTTCCCTTCATAATCAATCATTTCGGCTTCAGTTAGACTATCTGCTGCTAATCCAAATAATCTACTTGAGTAGCCCCAACCACCTCCTAGAACCAAACCTGAAACTCCAACAGTTGGACATCCTCCCCCTGGAAATGGATATTCTCTCCTTCCTAAAGCTTCATATAGTTCTCTATTTCTAACTCCACCTTGTATTCTTACTATATTTTTTTCTTCATCTACAATAATCTCATTCATCTTACTTATATCTATAACTACTACATCATTTCCTGTTGAATAGCCTTCGTAATGATGTCTTCCTGATCTTATCCTTATTTCTAAAGAATTTTTCTTGGCCCATCCTATGGCACTTATAATGTCTTTTTTATTTTTACAAAAAACAATTACTAAAGGATATTTTTGAATTGCCCTATTCCACGACTTTCTATCTTCTTCATAATTGAAATCTTCTCTTGTTGTAATTTCTCCAGTTAGACCACTATAATCAAACTTCATACTTCTCTCACCTCTTTTATTTATTTTCAACTTAACTCAATATATTAGAGAAATTATACTATACAAGCACAATTATATACAATATTACTATGAAGATGTATGTACACTTTTTTAAATAAAAGATCATATATAAAATTAAAACTAGTAGAAAACCTTATGCTTAACGCTTAATTTTTCTACTAGTTAATTTTTTTATAATGATTTCAACTTACTTAAGTACTATTATTTTTCAGCTCTTGGAATGCCTTTTGTTGGTTTATGCATATCTCCATCTAATCCTCTTTCATTAGCTGTGCCAGTATTAGTTGGTTCATCAAGGCTCCTTTTTTTTGATTTATTCTCTACCATCTTTATCACCTCATGTAGTAGTTTTTCTAATTAACTGAGTTTATATTCATATACTCAATTATTGTATCATTATTTAATTTTTTCTTTACTAAGCAACCAAGCTGAATAAAAATGTTTATTTTACTTTTAAGGAAAAAAGTAGTATATTAAAAAAATAGACAACATATTAACTATTCTGAACTAAGGAGATGCAAAAATGAACAAATATTATATACAGCAAATTTTTTCAACGATTTTCTATTTGTCAAATAAAATTCAAGTACAAGGTGATAAGCTAGACAAAAGAATAACTGTACGACAGTGGATGGTACTTTTAACGATTTTACATTTACCAGAAAACAATGCATCATACAGCCGCATAGCAGATAAGATGGGATGTACAAAACAGAATGTAAAACACATTATTGATAGTTTGCAAAAAAAGAACTATGTTATTTTGGAAAAGAACGAAAAAGATAAACGTGCCATAAATATCAAGATAACAACAGAATGTTCAGAAATCATGAAAGAATATTATAAAAACGGAGATAAGTATCTTAAAAATATCTTTTCCAATTTTGAAGAAAAAGAACTAAAAACCTTATGGGAATCCCTAAAGAAAATAGCCAATTACGATGGAAGTAATTGGACTGGCTATGAAGAAATCGTTAATATAGGAGGAAAACCTAATGAAAAACAATTGTAAAATAAGTATTCTTCCAGAAGTATCAAGAACAGATGAACCTGTAAATATAAAACTAAGCGGACTTCTTAAAAATGAAAAAGTGACTATTCGTGCTCTAAGTAATGACTATTATTGTATAAATGCTTCCATATTTGATGTAGGAGATAAATCAATATGGGAATCTTATGCAACCTTTGTAGCAGATGAAAATGGAAATATAGATTTAGAAAATGCTCAGCCCATTGAAGGAACATATGAAAATATAAATAACATGGGGCTTTTCTATTCCATGAGTGTGAAAAAAAACATAAAAGCTAATGTACCTACAAAATTAAGTGATATAGGTGAAAACAGAAGTTACACTATTACCTTTCAAGTAGAGAATAATGGTGTAGTCATTGTATCCAAAGAACATAAAAGGATTTATTGTGATTCAAATATTAGAAGTGTAGATATAATAGAAAACAACCTTTTAGCAAGATATTTTACTACAAAAGATAATACACCCAAGCCTGCAGTAATTATTTTAAGCGGAAGTGATGGTAGAATCGAAAAGGCACAAGCAATTGCTGAACTTTTTGCAATGCATGGATATTCAGCGCTGGCTCTATCTTACTTTGCTCTTGAAGGAACCAATGTTAGTCTAAGTTGTATTAATCTTGAATGTGTTGAAAATGCAATAAATTGGTTAAAAAAACAAGATACCGTAATTAAAAATAAGATTGGAATTTACGGTAGATCCAAAGGCGGTGAAATGGCTTTACTTGCTGCATCTATGTTTAAAGACATAAGTTGTGTTATTGCTAATACACCTAGCTGTTATATTTATGAAGGTTTAAAAACTAATAAATTTCCTTCTAAACATTCATCATGGATGTATAAAGGAAATGAAATTCCTTATATAAAGTTTACTTTCTCTATTTTACTTAAAACACTTATTAAAATGATGTTAAGAGATAAAGAAGGAATAGCATGGATGTACAGTAAACTTATTGATAAAGGAAATATTAACGAAGCTACAATTCCAGTAGAGAAAATACACGGACCAATTTTAATGGTTTCATCTTCAAAAGATAAAATTTGGCCTTCTAAAATTCACTGCAAAACAATTGTAAAATTACTAAAAAAATCTAACTTTAAATATGAATATAAACATATTTCTTATGAAAAATCAGGCCACATGCTAACAATTCCTTATCAATCTATATATCCTTCAAATAAATATCCAGATGACATTGATAGTTATGGAGAAGCAAATGTTAACTGCTGGAATGAAACTATAAGTTTTTTAGATAAATGGTTACAATTAAATTTAAAATAAGACATGGTATAAAAAGTTATTCTTATTTTCAATAATACCTGTTATTAAAAAGAGCACTCACCTGTCTAATAATAATGATTTTATCTCTCAAAGCAGCATTTTACCAGCATATTCTGAAGAATATTACCATACTAGAATAAATATTCTTCAGAATATTGCCATATAAATAAATTATGGTAGCTATTCTTAACAATGTTGTTCTCACTAATCTATAGCTTACATTACTAAATATAATATTTCTTCAAAATTATCAATAACATAATCATATTCTTGAACATTTCCAAAGCCATATCTTGCATACACAAATGGAATTTCCGCCACTTTTGCTGACTCTGCATCTCCATTAGTATCCCCTACATAAATTGGGTTTTTTAACCCATTTCTTTCTATTATAATTTTATTGTTTTCTCCTTTAGATAGTCCTGTCACTCCTGAACATTCAAAATCAATAAAATATTTATTTAATTTATGTGCTTTAAAGAAACATTGTATATAGCCGTCTTGACAATTGCTAACTATAAACAACTTATATTTCTCTGATAACTTTTTTAATGTCTCCTCTAACTTAGGATACAACATTCCACCATGTTCTCCTAAATAAACTTGTTCTGTTTCACAACATTCTTTCATTAACTTCATTTGAAATTCTTCCTCTAAATTTGGAAACAACTTTTTGCCTATTTCATTTATTTGAAGCCCCATGCATCCTTCCATATCTTTAGGTGTTACTACCTTTGTTACATTGGGGTAATTTGCTAATATTGTTTTCCATGCACCACAAACTCCTTCTATGGCATTCCAAAGAGTTCCATCTAAATCAAAAATAATACTATCAATATTCATTTTTATTTTCATAGCACAAACACTTCCTTTCTCTAATCAACTTTAACAATAAATAACAATTACAATTTTACCTCTTATATTTCGGATTGTCTAAAAGAAAATGGGGCAATACTAAAAAGTACTAACCCATGTTAATATATAACCTACCTAGTTAAAAACTTATAAACTGTTGTATGCTTATATTTCTCTCCAGCCTTTAATATAGGTGATGGAAAATGTTTATGCTTTAAGGCATTAGGAAAATATTGAGTTTCTAAAGCTAATGCTGAGTGCTTTCTGTATATGGCATTATCTGTGCAATTCTCATGTTCATCAAGGAAGTTTCCAGTATATAATTGAATTCCTGGTTTTGTTGTGTAAACTTCCATAGCTCTTCCACTAGCTTCATCGAAAAGTTCTGCTGCTTTTTCTGGTGTCTTCCCACTTACATTAAGAACCCAATTATGATCATATCCGTTTCCAAGTTTTATTTGTTCATAGTCACTAAATATTCCATCTTCAATAGCTTTCTCTTCTCTAAGATCTAAAGGAGTTTCCTCCACACTTCTTATTTCACCTGTTGGAACACATTCATTATTTATTGCAGTAAATTTATCTGCATTAATCATAATCTTATGTTTTAGAATACTTCCTGATGCATGACCTGACAAATTGAAATATGAATGGCTTGTTAAATTCACTACTGTATCTTTATCTGATACTGCAAAATAATCTATCTCTAGTGAATTTTCATCAGTTAACCTATATATAACTTTAACATTTAAGTTTCCTGGAAATCCTTCTTCCCCATCTTTACTTAGATAAGAAAGTTCAAGGTATTCATCATCTTCATTTTGTACTATATTTGCATCCCATAAAGCTTTGTGAAATCCCTTAAATCCTCCATGGTGATGATTGTTTCCTTCATTTTTACTTAGGTTATAAATCTCACCATTAATTTCAAAAGCTGCCCCTTCTATTCTATTTGCATGTCTTCCTACGATTGCCCCTAGATAAGGCTCATTTTTAAGATAACCCTCCAGTTTGTCGTAGCCTAATACAATATCATCAAGTTTCCCATTTCTATCAGGTGTTATTATAGAAATTACTACACCTCCAAAGTTTGATATTTTAACTGTCATCTCTTTATTACTTAAAGTAAAAATATCAACGTCTTTTCCTTCTGGTGTCTTTCCATAAAACTCTCTTTTAATCCCCACTATAACACCTCTTTTTCAGTATTTAAGTAATTAATAAATCTCTTAAGACCTTCTTTTCCTTCTTCATTTCTTTTATATACCCCAGCATCTTCAAGAACTCTTAAGAACTTATATCCTACTTCTTTATCTAAAATAATTTGAACAGTTTCTAATGTTATTTCATTTTTATATTTTTCTTTTAATTCATCAGCCCACTTAATGTGATATTCAGCTATTGAATTTTCTTCCCCTAGAAGATATTTCTTAACTTCCTGTAATTCAGTTTTAAGTCTAGCTGGTAAAACTGCAAGTCCCATTACTTCTATTAATCCGATGTTTTCCTTTTTAATATGTTGTACATCTTCATGTGGATGGAAAATTCCTAGTGGATGTTCTTCACTTGTTCTATTGTTACGCAGTACTAAATCTACCTCATAAAAATCTCCTCTTTTTCTTGCAATAGGAGTTATTGTATTATGAGGAATATCCTCTGTAAATGCAAACACTCCACTCTCTTCATCAGAGTATCCTCTCCACTTATTTAAAATATAATCTGATGCTTCTACTAATGATCCTATATTTTCACCTCTTAATCTCATTACTGATAAAGGCCATTTTACAACTGAAAATCTTATATCCTCATAACCATTTACTTTAAATGAAAAATCATCTTCTGATTTTGCCATGGGGAACTCATAAGCTCCACCTTGGTAGTGATCATGGGTTAATATGGAGCCTCCTACTATAGGAAGATCTGCATTTGAACCTACAAAATAGTGTGGAAATTTTTCTATAAATCTAAGTAACCTTTCAAATGCATCTCTATTAATCTTCATATCTCTATGATCTTTACATAGAACTATGCAGTGCTCATTGTAATAAGAATAAGGAGAATACTGTAAGTACCAATCTTCACCTAACAAATCTAAAGGAATTATTCTATGGTTTGAACGTGCAGGTTGATTTATTCTTCCAACATATCCTTCGTTTTCAACACATAGCAAACATTTTGGATAGTTTGTACTTTTAACTTCTTTTGCTTTTGCTATATCCTTTGGATTTTTTTCAGGCTTAGAAAGGTTTATTGTTATATCTAAATCTCCATATTCTGTTCCAACTTTATAGCTAATATTTTTTGCTATTCTCTTGGTTTGAATATAGTTATTATTTTTACTTAATTCATAAAAATAATTTGTTGCTTTAACTGGGCTTTCATCATACTTTTTATAAAAATTTCTTATAACTTCCGAAGGCTTACTCATAAAGCAATTCATAATTTTAGATGCTAATATATCTTTTTCATCTGATAAGTCTTCAATTATATTATTTTCTGTTGCAAAATCAACTAACTCATCTAAAATATCAGGTATAGTTTCTTCACTTAAATCAATTGTTTTCTTTTCTATATCTTTTAAATTAAATAAATCCATAACTTGATTTGTACAATATATCTCATCTTGTTTTTCAATTAAATCACTTTTTATAGCTTTTGCAACTAACAATTGAATTTTATCTTGTAGTTCCATAGTAATCCCTCCTTAATCGTTAAAGCCATTTGGGTTATTCTTATGCCAATTCCAAGCATCTTGAATTATCTTTTCAACTGATGTTTTACTTGGAGCCCATCCTAAAATTTCTCTAGCTTTTTTAGATGCTGCAATTAATTTACTTGGATCCCCTGCTCTTCTTTCACCTAATACTGTTGGTATTTGATGTCCAGTTACTTTTCTAGCTACTTCTATTATTTCTTTTACTGAGAATCCAGTACTACTTCCAAGGTTAAATACATTACTTGTATTATTTTTCACTAGATATTTAAGAGCTAAAATATGTGCATCTACAAGATCTTCTACATGAATATAATCTCTTACACATGTTCCATCTTCAGTGTCATAATCCTCTCCATAAATAGTAATAGCTTCTCTCTTTCCTAGAGGTACTTGCAAAACTAAAGGAATTAAATGAGTTTCTGGAGTATGATCTTCTCCTATTTTTGCACTTTCTTTAGCACCTGCTACATTGAAATATCTTAAAGCTACATATTTTATTCCATAAGCTGTATCACACCATTTCATCATCTTTTCCATCATTAACTTAGATTCACCATAAGCATTAGTTGGAGAAGTTTCTGCATCTTCAGTTATTGGAATCTGTTTTGGCTCTCCATAAGTAGCTGCAGTAGATGAAAATACAATATACTTAACGTTAAATTCATTCATAGCTGATAACAAAACTTCTGTACCATATACATTATTATCAAAATATTTAATAGGATTAGTCATTGATTCACCAACAAGGGAATTTGCTGCAAAATGCATTACTCCTTCAATCTTTTCTTTTGAAAATACTCCTCTTAAGAATTCAATATCTCTTATATCTCCTTCATAAAACTTTGCACCTTCTGCAATTGCATCTTTATGTCCAGTTTGAAGATTATCTATAACTATAACATCATAGCCATTTTCAATAAGTTTGCTTGTTGCATGGGAACCTATATATCCAGCTCCCCCAAGAACTAAAACACTCATTAAATTACCTCCTTAGCGCCATCACCAATATTTGCAATATAAAAATCTGCCTTATATCCTATTTCATTTAAGTAAGTATTTGATAAGTTTTCTATAAACTTATCTGTAGAATCCTTTTTAACTATAGCTATAGCGCAACCACCAAAACCAGCTCCAGTCATTCTTGCACCAAGGATCCCTTCTTGCTTCCACGCTGTTTCAGCTAAAGTATCTAGTTCTTTTCCTGTTACTTCATAATCATTCTTTAATGAAATATGAGATTGATTAATAAGTTCTCCAAATGCTTTTAAGTTACCTTTATTAAGTTCTTCTGTTGCTTTTACTGTTCTTATATTTTCATAAACAGCATGTTTAGCTCTCTTTAATATAACTTCATCCTTTATTAGATATTTATATTTTTCAAAAGTTTCAGCATCTAATTCTCCTAAAGCATTAATCTTAAGCTCCTTTTGTAAAATCGCTAAAGCTTCTTCACATTCTGCTCTTCTTTCATTATATTTTGAATCTGCAAGTTCACGTCTCTTATTTGTGTTCATTATTATAATGTTGTAATCATCTAACTTTACTGGTGCATATGAATATTCTAATGTATTGCAATCAAGTAAAATTGCACAATCTTTTTTACCCATTCCTATCGCAAATTGATCCATTATTCCACTATTAACACCTATATAATTGTTTTCCACAGCTTTTCCTGTTTTTATTAAGTCTATAGTATCAACATCAAAATTAAACATATTTTTTAGTAAAACTCCAGTTACAAGTTCAATAGAAGCAGATGATGAAAGGCCAGCTCCATTTGGTATTTCTCCATAAAATAAAATATCCATACCTTTATCTATTTTATATCCACTCTTTTCTAAAGTTTGAATCATACCTTTAACATAGTTTGTCCAATTATCTTCTTTTTTGTAATCTAAATCATCTAGACTAACTTCTCTAACTCCTAGGCTATCAAAATTCATGGAATATAATGAGCACTTGTTGCTGTTATTAAAACTTGCTACTGCATATGTTCCTAAAGTGATTGAACAAGGAAATACATGCCCTCCATTATAATCTGTGTGTTCTCCAATAAGATTTATTCTACCTGGCGCAAAGAAAAATCTTTCAGGGCTCTTTGCGAAAACGCTTTCAAATTTGGTTCTTAACATGTCTATAGTGTTCATAACTTTCACCCTCCAATAAATAATTTATATATCAATTATAAATCGATTTCAGTAAAATTTCAATTATTTTTTACTAAAACTTTATTGCTTTTTTACTAAAGTTTCTAAAAATAAAAAAGCCATTATTGACCTCTCTAATATAATAATGATTAAAATTTTTTATTTAATAACTCAAGCGGTAACTTATGTTAAATATTTGTATTTATTCATATATATGTTGTATAATTCAATAAAGTCATACAATATATATTTGAGTTTGAAAGGATAAAAATATAATGAATTATTTCGAAGAAAGTCTTAATATTATGAAAGAACTATATGGTCATGATGTTGCAATGCCACTTGCTACTGTTAATAATGGAGAGGCCAATATAAGGACGGTCAATGCTTATTATAAAGATAAGTCCTTCTATATCACAACATATGCTTTAAGTAATAAAATGAAAGAAATTGTGTCAAATCCTTATGTAGCTCTTAACCATAATCTTTTTGTTGCCCACGGAATAGGGAAAAATATCGGGAATCCTCTAGATGAAAATAATAAAGACATTCGTGAAGATTTGAGAAAAGTTTTCTGTGCCTTTTATGATAAACACGTAAACGAAAATGACATTAACACCTGCATTTTAAAGATAGATTTAAGCGATGCTATCGTCTTCGCCAATAATTATAAATATACAATAGATTTTAATAATGAAGCCTCTTCAAGGGAAAAGTGTGTTATTGATATAGTTTTTTAGTAAGAATCAAAGCTTACTCACGTAATATTATCATTTTCGCAGTAGTATCAAGTATAGCCTATATAGGAATATATATTTTGAGAATATACTCCATTTTATGATTCATTCTTCTTATAAATTTAAGGAAAGCCCATTGGCTTTCCTTAAATTCAATACAATATTAAAGTCTATTTTAAAAAGAACTATTTCTAATAACTAACTCCGTTGATAGGCTGACCTTTTTAGCTATAGTTCTTCCGTTAATTCTCTCTACTAATAGCTCTACTGCAGTTTCCCCCATATTTTCAGTATATACCTTTACTGAACTTAGTGGCGGATTTAAATATTGAGCTACACTTATATCATTAGCACCAATTATATTAACTCTATTAGGCACTTCTACTGCCTGTTCTGTAAGTGCTCTTAATGCCCCAATTGCCATAGTATCATTTGCTACAAAAAAAGCTGTTGGCAACTCTTCTTTTAATTCAAGTATCGCTTTTTTCATTAGATTATATCCATCATCCACAGTAAATTTACCTATGTATATATTTTTTTCATTATATAGCTTAAGCTTTTTCAAATAGTTTTTAAAGGTTATTCCTCGTACATCTTCAACATAATCACTATTATCTTTAAAAAACTCTGTCCCACCAATATATCCAATGTTTTTATGCCCATTTTTAATATAATGATCAATTACATTCTTTGTTGCTAATTCAAAATTTGTAACAACAGAGTCAAAAATATTTTCATTTGGAGAATAATCAACAAAAATAACATTAGAATCCTCGCTAGCAAATCTAGCTATTTCATCTTTACTAAACTTTCCAACAGCTATGATATTTTGTATATTTTCATCCTTTATTTCAGAAACATTATCTTGAGTATACATTGCAACACCAAAGTTTAATTCTTTACACTTTTTTTCTATTCCAAGTCTTATTGATAAATAATACAAATCATTTAACTCTTCTTCTTCTGTGTACCACTTAACTATGGCAACTCTATTGTTGCTCTTCTTTTTAGTAATATGTTTATCATAAGAAAGTTCTGATGCAATTTCAAAAATTTTCTTTTTAGTTTCGTTACTTGTTGATATAGTTGGGTCATAATTAAGTACTCTTGAAACAGTAGAAATTGACACCCCAGCTCTTTCAGCAATATCTTTGATCGTTGCCATGTTTAACCTCCAATTATTCTATATTTCTCTTAATTTCTCTTATCTTTAGTAAAATTTTAATTTTATTTTACTAAAAAGTCAATTAATATTTGACGATCTAACCTTATTCATTAATACACCTTACTTTTATATGCATTATATTTATTTGTTTATTATACGCTTTTTGATCCACTGTTTAAAAAATATCAATTGTTTTTCAGTATGAAAATAATGCTCTCCCTGTTCATATACTTCTAAACCACAGTTAAATTGTTCTGCAAATTTTGATACAACATCTAATTCACACAAATTATCCTTTGATCCATATAGAATTGACGTTTCATTATTCCAATTAGTTATAGGATGTTCCTTTACATAGCAGTAATAATCCCAATATAATGTTTCTCCAATAGGTGTTGAAATCTCCTTTTTAGCCTTTAATTGCTCTTCATTTACATTAAACCATGTCATCATATTATTTATTATACGTTTCATATCTACTACAGGCGAAAGGAATAAAGACTGCTTTATTGGTTCATTATTATATGCTAACAAACTAAAATATGCTCCCATGCTACAAGCAAATATACTTATATTATTTGATAATGATTTTGCATAATTCATAATAACATTAAGATCTTCAACACAGTTTTGAACTTTACAAAGATAAGGTTCATCCTTGCGGTCACCATGCTCAGGCAAATCAAAACTAAGCACCTGATAGCCTTTTTCTACTGCCTCTTCTGCAAATATAACAATAACATCATCTGCCTTATTTGACATATTACCATGCACCGCTATAAATAACTTATCTGAATTCTCTCCCCACAAGATAGCAGGAATATTTTTTATTTTTATATCCTGTTTTTTCATCATAAACTCCTCTTTATTTCTATATTAACATTATATTGTTCATGTTTATTAATTACAATAATCCCAGATAAACCATAAAACAAAAACACTTAATTCTATATAAATAAAATGAGCCATTTTCACAAAGAAAATGGCTCATTTAATACTTATTTATTTAAAATTATATGTTTCTTGCAACTTCGTATGCATTCCATATTGCATACATAATATTTTGTACTTGACTTGCATCTCCAATTAAATGAACTTTTGGCATTTCAAATTTGATGTCATTATATAAACTTTTTTCTGAAACATAGCCTATACAAACTATAGCAGAATCAGCTTCTATAACTTCTTCTTTATCTCCTGATTTTAAGATAAATCCATTATCTGTTGCTCCAATTACAGAAGTGTTTAATCTAAGATCAATATCCTTAAAGTTAACTAAATCTTTAAGCATATCCTCGTTAGCGTGACATAATGGTCCACCAACTTTTAATATTCCATCTTGTAATTCTACAAGGGTAACTTTTTTACCTTTATCAGCTAACCATAAAGCTGTTTCACATCCAACAAGCCCTGCTCCTATAATAACTGTTGATTCTCCAGCTTCTTCTTTTCCTAAAAGTACATCTTCTGCAGTAAATACTTTTTTAGAATTATCTATGTTAAGAGTTCTTGGAGTAGAACCTGTAGCTAATATAATTTCATCAGCTTTTAATTCTTTTAACATCTCTTTTGTAACTGTTGTATTATAATGAACTTCTACATTTAAGTCTTTTAATTCATTAGTATACCATTTAGCTAGAGCTCTATCATCATCTTTAAAATCAGGTACTCCACCTGGTATTATGTTTCCACCAAGTCTATCTGTTTTTTCAAACAATGTTACTTTATGACCTCTAATTGCACAAACTCTTGCTGATTCAAGACCTGCTACTCCCCCACCTACTATTACAACTGATTTTTTTACTTCAGCAGGTTTTAATCCATATTCATTCTCTCTTCCACAAGCTGGATTAACAGCACAAGATATTGTTGCATATGATGCAAGTCTTCCCATACATCCTTCTTGACAAGAAAGACATGGTCTTACTTTATCATATTCATCAGCTAATATTTTATTAGGAATTTCTGCATCTGCAAGTAATGGTCTTCCAAGAGCTATCATATCAGTCTTTCCATCTGCTATAGCACTGCTAGCTAGTTCTGGATCTTCCATTCTTCCTGCAGTTATAACTGGAACCTTAAGAACATTCTTTAAGATTTCATTATAAGGTATATATAATCCTTTTTCTTGATACATTGGCGGATGACTCCAATACCATGAATCATATGAGCCTACATCTCCATTAAAAGCATCATATCCTGCTTCTTCAAGAATTTTTGCTGCTTCTATACCTTCTTCTATATCTCTACCCTTTTCTTCAAATTCTTCTCCTGGTAGAGCTCCTTGCTTCCAATCTTTTATAAAACTTTTAATGCTATAACGTAAAGAAACTGGGAAATCTTGTCCACAACTTTCCTTAATAGCTTGTACTATTTCTATAGCAAATCTTAATCTATTTTTTAAACTTCCACCATATTCATCTGTTCTATTGTTAAAGAATGAAATTGCAAATTGATCTAAAAGATATCCTTCATGAACTGCATGAATTTCTACTCCATCAAATCCTGCCTTTTTTGCAATAGCAGCTGATTCAGCAAATTTTCTAACATATGTTTTTATCTCTTCAACAGTCAGTTCTCTACAAGTAACACCTTCAATCCATCTATGTGGAATAGGTGATGGAGCTACAGCTGTTCTTCCTACTATTGAAGGTATACTAACTCTTCCAAATCCAGCTGATAATTGAAGAAATATTTTAGCACCATGAGCATGAACTCTTTCAGTCATTAATTTTCCTGTCTTAACAAAATTAAGAGGATTTAATGTAGGACATGGCATTGATGGTAGAGCACACTTCTCGATATCGTTTTCGACCATAGTAACACCAGTCATAATAAGTCCAGTACCACCCTTTGCTCTCTCAACATAATACTCTACTCCGCGCTCATTGTAAGTTCCATCTGCATCACATAACCCGCCTGGTCCCATAGGCGCCATTACAAATCTGTTCTTAATTTCTAACTTACCAATTTTTATTGGCTCATAAAGATTTTGATATTTTGCTTTCATTTTAGAACCCTCCATCCATAATTAACATTTTTTCATAAGTAAATTCACTGAATCAATTCACTGAACAATTTCATTATAATTTCTTTGATATATTTTTGTCAATCTGTTTTGTTTAAATAATATCAAGATATTGTTTTATTTGACAAAAAAACTTTATGAAATATAATTAACTTTAGAATATTTTTTAGAGGAGAAATATATGAAAAATCAAGGACTAACCAGTCGTCAGTTACAAGCACAAAAGACTAAAAATAAACTTTATAAGATTTCAATTGAATTACTTGAAAAGCAAGGATATGAAAAATTAAAAATTGAAGATATATGCAAGAAAGCCGGTGTATCTGTAGGTTCTTTTTATAATTATTTTAACTCAAAGAATGATATACTTATAGAAGTATATAAACGAGCTGATAATTACTTCGAAAATGAAGTAAAAAATAATCTTACAAGTACTAATAATTTAGATAAAATAATTGAATTCTTTGATTACTATGGAAAATATAACGATATAGTTGGTATTGATATAATGAAACAATTATATAATTCTAGCAATAAAATATTTCCTCAAAAAGGAAGACTCATGCAAGTCTTGCTCAAAGAAATTATACTTGAAGGACAAAGCAAGAATGAAATATCATCAAATATGACACCTGAAGAAATATGTGATTATCTTTTTATTTCAGCTAGAGGCCTTATTTATGACTGGTGCCTCCACGATGGCACTTATAACATAGTTGAAGCTATGCATAAATATATTTCATTACTTATTACTATATTTAAAGCTAATAATTAATTTAGAACTATACTCGCATTATTACAAATTATTCATTTCATTTCTCATGCTTTTATAGTAGACACTATATATATTTATACTAAATAATAAAAATCGCAAATTCATCTTTGAAAATGCGATTTTTACTATTTACTTTATTATATCTCTATCTGAGCTTTCAGATAAACTTAGTTTTTCCATCCTAAATCCTTTTGAATTTGAGAAGCAAGTTGATTTGCCATAAGTTCATGTGTTTTCACACTAGGATGCCAATCTTCCCCTAAACCATTTGCAAAATCTTGTGCTGGGAATTCAATAAAATGAACTTTATTATCTCCAGAAGCTTCTTTTGAAGTAGCTATTTGACTTATATAGTCCCTTGCACTATTAAGATTATCCCCACCAAGCATAGGTCCTACTGCACAGTAAATATCAGCCTTTGGATAATCTGTACGCACTTTATTTACAAGTCTTGTATATGCGTTTGTAAATGCAACTTTATCTGGAACTCCTATGCTGTAGTCATTAGTACAAATATTTATAACTACAACTTGTGGAACCCAATTTTTAGAATCCCATTTTAAAGTTTTGTCATATGGTAATACTTGATCTACTAAATCTGGCATTACATCTGTAGTATCTCCCCCATAATTACGAATTACTCCTTTTCCTGACCAACAAATAGTCATTGGATCTGCTCCTAAAAGCTTAGCTGTCAAAGCTCCATAAGCTAAAGATGCATTTTCATTTTTAGTTGTAAATGTTTGATACTGGCTTGTTCCCTCATTTCCATAACCACAAGTAATTGAATCACCAATAAACATTATACGTCTTGAAGAAGCTGCTGGAGGAGAAGATAACTTTCCATTTGAAACCTTGAATCCTAAAAATTGAGCCTCTCCTACATTAGCTTCTGTCCTTTTAACTAATTCTATAGTATGCTTCTTTTTGCTCAAACCAGATGCTAACACGATAGGTGATGTTGTTGTAGGTGTAACATTAATAGGTTTCTGATTTACTCCATCAACTATTACATTAAACCAGTTATCTCCTGATGATTTTAAATTTACACTTATCCCAGTTCCACTGAAATTAGCTTTTATAGTAGTGTCACTCCATGCAAACTTTGGCCCAGCAGAATCTCTTGTATCAAAACGACCAACAAAAAGAGCCCGTGATTTTGACTTCTTATCGTTTAGATTTTGAGAATTAATCTCTGGCAAATTATTAAAGGTTGATTGACTAAAATTATACACAGTACTAGAGTATTCTTTATTTTGTTTCAACTCATTTATACCATTAGTTGTAGATGCTTTTACCATTGGTGTAAAACTAATTAATGCCATAGACATGGCTAGTAAAAAAGTAATCTTTTTTTTCATGTTAGTTCCCCCTCGTCTTTATTATTTACATCTACATTATATATATTTTTAATCTTTGAACATGCAAAATGTCGTAAACTATTCACTATTTCTCATAAATAAAAGAGAATCTTGTTTAAAGAAATATAACATCTCATATTACATACAAATTATAATATAAACTTTTCTATTTCTAGTGCTACTCCATCATTTTGTACTGTATCTGTAATTTTTTTTGCATAACTTTTAACATAATCATCGGCATTTCCCATGGCTATTCCACATCCCACTGTTGATAACATTTCTATGTCATTTTTTCCATCACCAAAAGCATAACTATTTTCTATAGGAATACCTAAGTACTCTAACGCCCTTAAAATTCCTGATGCTTTTGAATTTGTTTTTGAGTATAACTCAAATAAGCCTCCATCTTCATTATGAATATAATCAAGCTTACCTTCTATTAAAGATGAACAATATTCTATTCCACTTTTATCATTGCATACCATTTCAATTTTATATATATCCACCTCTTCAAGATTGTAATCATCTTGTAGATATTTTTTAGGTATGCTATAAGAATCATATATGGAATGTAATTTTTTATATTCATCTTTAATATATGAGTATATTTCCCCTTGCAATATATATTCAATATTATTTCTTTCAAAGTTAATTACTAACTCTTTTATAAGCTCTTTATCAATAGGTTCTTTATATATACACCTATCTTTAATTTTTACATATGCTCCATTGGTAAGTACAAAACCATCAAATCCAAAATCATATAAAGCGTCATTTAAAAATGCATATGGTCTCCCTGTTGCTATAAAAACATAATTTCCTTTTTGTTGCAATTTGCGTATAGCTCTTTTCACTTTATCAGTAATATCTGTAATTCCATTTAAACAATCCATTAAAGTTCCATCAATATCAAAAAATATTGCCTTTTTCATAATTTTACCTTCCCCCCTGCTCCTATTATCATTCATTACTATTTATTATTATTTATTACCATTATAAGCCATTATTTCTTATAGTTCAATTGCTTTTTAATTTAATTATTGCTAAAATAAAACTAAATGAGAATGAATTGGAGGAAACTATGTTTATTGAAGAAAGATACAAACATATATTAGACTTATTAGAAAAGGACGGAAAAGTATTAGTAAAAGATCTAAGTTCACAATTTCAAGTAAGTGAAAGTATGATCAGAAAAGACCTTCAAGTTTTAGAGAAAAACAACTTACTACAACGTACTTATGGTGGCGCTATTAATATAAAACGTACTTTAGTAAATAGCGAAAGTTTCTCCAAGCGAGTTGAAAAAGATATGGATTTGAAAAAAATCATCGCTCAAAAATCCTATAATCTAATAAAAGATGACGATACAGTTTTTTTAGATGCATCAAGTATTTCATATATTATTGCCAAACTAATTTTACAAAATAATAAGAATATCACATTAATTACAAACATGGTTGAAATATCATCAATAATCAAATTAGATTCAACTACACATATTATTTTTATAGGTGGAGATTATAATTATATTGTAGGTGGAAATGTAGGCTCTCACTCTAATGAACAGATAATGCTTTATCGATGTAATAAAGCATTTATAGGCTGTACTGGAATAGATCTTCAAGATGGCAGTGTTACTACTTGTGAATCTGAAGATGCTGGAACTAAAAAGGCTATAATGAAAATTTCTAAAGAATTATTTCTAATGGCACCAAATGAAAGATTTAATCTAGATGGAATTTTCAACTTTTCAAATATATCAGATTTTCATAGTATAATTACAGAAACTGCGCCTAATAATACTATAACTACTTTACTTAATCAATATGATGTAAATTTAATTTAAAGCTATACTAAAGCTTTTTTAAGATACATAATTCTATTAGAATTAATTTTACAATTGAAACTCTTATAGATTCTTTAAAATCTAAATAGGCGAAATGGAAGTTTTTGGTATAAAGTAAGAGAACACCTAGGAAGGTGTTCTCTTACTTTATAATTTAATTATATATTAATCAAATCAATCCTCTAGTGTTAACTGGGATTTAAATACTATTACAGCATTACCAGACACTTTCACTTCCACAGGTTCTTTATCTTCTATCTTTACCTCAACTTCAATGATACCTGCTCTACCTATAGCTTCCCCTTGTTTAGCCTTAAATTTAAATGTAGAATTATCATGCTCTACAAGATTATAATGAACAAGATATGCACCTAAAGGCCCATTTGCATTACCTGTAACAGGATCTTCATTAATACCTATTGCCGGTGCAAACATTCTCCCATGTATTAAAATATCCTTATCTTCTGAATCTACTGTGAAGACATAATATCCATTACAATTAATAATTTTGCTTAGCTTTGAAAGGGCATTATAATTGGGCTGCAATTTATTTAAGGTTTCAATACTTTTTATACCTACCATAACTTTAGAATGACCAGTTGAGACAATCTGTACTTCATAATCTTCTAGTAAATCACTATTTTCTATACTTAATGCTGCTAAAAGCTCTTCCTTATTTGCACCGTCAATAATATCTCCAAATTCAATTTTTCCTTGAGTCATAATAATTTTATAATCTTCATTTTCCTTTACGATGTCTACAGGCAAAATTCCAGCACCTGTCTTATGATAAACTCTTGAAGTGTTAAGACTATTTTCAATGACCCTAGCATAATGAGCAGCAATTGTAGCATGTCCGCAAATAGGCACTTCATTTGATGGAGTAAAAAAGCGCACATGGGCATCGTACTCATCACTATCTGAAGAGAAAATAAAAGCTGTCTCTGAATTATTAAGCTCCCTAGCTATTTTTTGCATTTCGTAATCCGTTAATCCATCTGCATTAGTTATTACACCTGCTGGATTACCAGTGAATTTTTCCTTTGTAAATGAATCTATTTGATATAAATTAAATTTTCTTGCCATAACTCCCCTCCGTAACACGCCATATATTATATTCTAACTATACCATATTATGTATTATGAATAACATAAAATAACATAAAATAATATTCAAAAAATAGTTTTATAAATTTAACATGACGGCACACTAGTTTATATTAATAGAAAATAATTATTTTTTAATAAAAATTACAAAAACTCTTGTAGTTAAAATAAAAATTTGTCATAATGGTAGAATAATTATAGAAAGGATGTGATTTAGATGGACTTACAAGAAAAAATACTTGAATTACTTGCTAAAGAAGACGCTATGAAATCAGGAGAAATTGCTGAAGCTCTCGGAGTTGATAAAAAAGATGTAGATAAAGCTATTAAACAGCTTAAAGCTGATGAAAAGATAATATCTCCAAAAAGGTGTTTTTACTCTGTAAACAAGTAATATCCCAAACTGATTACAGTAATAAAAGTGGCAGTAAATCCTAGAATAACGGATTTACTGCCACTTCTATCTTATCTAGCTTTTTTCTCTTGTTTAAAAGTCCTTTCGATGCTCTCACACACCTCTTTAAGAGGACATCCTTTACAGTTCCTTATTATTTGTTCATCTAAAAGTGTACAAACAATATCATCATTTATCAATTTCCTACACCCCTTTTATAAATTTATTATTCATAAAAGATATATTCATTTTCCCCAAAATATCCAAAAAATAATGAAACTTTTTACAAAAAACTTTTATAAAGCAATCTTTAACTTCTTCATAGCCTTAAGTAATATATTAAAAAACAATTACTATATACTAAATACAACCTATTAAATCACTTTTATTTTCAAATCCAAACTCATAATTTTCTATTCTCCATTCCCCATTATAAATAGACTCGACTCTTAAATAATTGTTAGCTTTGCCAACTTTAATGATAAATATATTTCTTCTTGATAACTCATAACTATTAAAATAATTTATAACAAATCTACTAAAAAACCTTTTTTCATCCTTAGTTAATCTATTGTATCCATCAACTTGATTAAGTTTTATATCATGAATATAAAACAAATCTTCAAGTGTTCTTAACTTATAATCCTTTAACCCTCTTTCCTCATATAATCTTTCTAATCTAAACTTATTCAAAATTCTCACTCCCTTCCCATATCTCTCATCAAATCTAGCTTATAATTTCCATTAGATATATTTCCCCTATAAGATAATTATAACCAATATTTTACATATTGCGCAAGAACTTTCTGGAATATTTGTTAATTTTTGTTGCAAATATGCAATTCCTATACTTAATAAAAAAAGGTTTGATTCCACTTAAATATGGATATCAAACCTTTAATATATAACTTATAGTTTATAGTCATTAATTCCAAAAACTGAAATTCATAGCTGTTGGAACTTTTTTAGCTGTAATTTCGTTTCTCATCTTAGCTATGGCTGCATCAACTTCTGCTCTTATAGCTTTTTGTTTTGCTGCATCTACAATTGCTATATTTCCACCCTTTGGTGCTTTTAAACTCTTTACTGAAAATGCTTGTACATTTGTAAATGTTCCAGCTTTCATTAGATCAAGAACATAGTCTCCACCTTTATTTCCAAATGCCATACCATTAACTAAATCAATTGTACCAGTTCCATTATTTTCATCAAAACCTTTTGACTTATTATCAAAAGCTAGACAGTTTTTCATCTTTCTTAAACCACTTGTTTGAGCTCCATATTTTGATGATCCTGAACCCATCTTAAATCCATTTCCATTTCCACTACACTTACCAACAGTTAAATCCTTATCTGTTTGAAGTCCATTTGCTTTATCATATGCTCCAGTAAAAATAGTTGGATCTCCATTGTGATATGCTACACAATATTCATATGTTACATCACTATCTTCTATAGCAAAACTATCCCAAGCATCATCTGAGTTTTCAGCTGATACACAGTGCGAGAATACATTACCTGTTCCAAGGAAAAGTTTCGCTGCAAATCCATCAGCATTTCCACCCTTTGTTAATGGGTCAAAGTTTCTATAAGCTACGCAACCTGTTACTATATTATTGCTTGGACGTACATGAATCCCTGCCTCTTCAAGTCCATTACTACCTGAGATTTGAAGTCCTGCATCACCATTATAGTTAAATGCACAGTTAATTATTTTATTATCATCAGGTTTTCCTGTTACTTGCTTAGCAGCTGGTATTGTACTATTATAATTTGGTTTTATAAGCATACCATTATCATATGCATTTTCTACTGTAATACCTTGAATTGTATAATTACCTCCACTTATTCTAACACCTGCATATCCATCCCCAGTTTTCTTAGGACTTGCTTTTTTAGCTGCTTCTCTAAATGAAGTAAAATCTAAAACTGGAGAATATCCATCTGCTGCCTTAATTGTAATGCCTGAATTCACTTTATCTAGTACAAGTTGGCTTGTACAATCAAGAGTATTTGTTGCAATTTCAATTGTTTGACCAGCAGTTGCAGATGCAACAGCTGCTTTCAATTCATCAAAAGACTTAACTGTAATAACATTTGCAGTTTTTACTGCCCCTACTTTTGTTGCTTGAATAGTATTAGCTGTGTAAGCACTTACATTATTATCCCCTGAGAAATAAGAAACAGACAAAGTCATAGCTACAACCATAGCTGAAACAGTAACCTTTGATAGTATCATCTTTAATTTTTTTGACATAGAAACATCTCCTCTTTAATTATTAAGTATTTTAAATTAATAATTTTGTATACATCTTTAAATGCACACATATGTTTACGTTTTCAATAAAATTTTAATATATTAGTATTTTTTTGTAAATATCCTTTTCTTTAAATTGTATTTTTTATTCTTAAAGTAATTAATTGTCATTAGGTTTCTCTTTTTGCGACATCTTTTTAATGTTTTAAGATTTTTCTTCTCACTTCTTGTATACACTCAATATAAAAAATAAAAGCATACTGAGTTTTTACAAACTAGTATACCTATTATTTATATGATCCACTTAACTGCATCTAATAAGTTCTCTGCATAATAATCTATATTAACATTAGAGAACTTTAATCTAAGTAAATCAAAATCATCTTTTCCATTACCTGTTTTAACTAAAATTTTCTTTACTCCACCATTATGAGCAGCTAGCATATCTCTCCAAGAGTCTCCAATAACAATGCATTTCTTTAAATCTAAATTATATTCTTTTGAAGCTCTATATAACATACCTGCTTTAGGTTTTCTGCACTCACAGTTCATTTCATCAGTATGTGGACATATATATGCATCATCAAGACCAAAAGAAATTAATTGCTTATAAAATTCTTCTTCTGAAGAATTTCCACTTGATATCCCAGGTTGATTAGAAAATCCAAAAACTTTAAAACCAAATTCCTTTAACAGTTTAATTGCTTCTAGTGTAAATTTATATACTTCAAAATCTTTTGGATACACTATATCCCCAGATCCTCCAATGGTTCCATCCCTATCTATAAAAACTGCTTTAAAACTTTTTGTCATAAAATACACCTCATTCTTATTGATTAAAATATATGAATTTATTACTGACTGATTAAATATAATTAATTATGCATGAAAATGCTTAAAATTTTCATGAGTATTATTAATATGTAAAAGGAGAATTCATTATGTCACAAGTTATTGATTCTAAGACTGAAAAACATACTTATGGTACATTGTTCTTAAAAGAAACGGTAACTACAACACTCACTCTTCTTTATACTGGAAGTACAACCACCTACGGACTTAATTACGATTCCAAGTTTTCAGGCATAAAAGACGGTCATGTTCAAGGAGGCCCAATTTCTGTTTCTGACAATATTACAGTTGTAGTTAATGCTAATCCAAAGGTAACCGTTATAATTAGCGAATTCAACAATAACATTGAAAATCATTATATTTCCTTACATGTTATTATAAAAGTAGACATTCCTATAATAGGAGAAGAAACTATTTATGATCAGACACTTGGTGGAAAATACAATCCTGATAAAACTGGATGGGAAGTTGCTCTTTCAAATGTACAAACAAAACTAGAAAATTCTTTGAAATAAAATATTTATATCAAGACGATATTTATTTTATAGTATATCATAAATAAGATTAAAGCTTAGTTTATTATTTTCTTATATAAACTAAGCTTCTTAAATATTTTACGTTAAATAATTATTCTGCTAGATTATTTTTTTCTCGCTACTTTACAATGCAACCTAGTAGGACTATAATAAAATCACTAGGTTGTATTATAAGGTAGGTGAAAATATGGCAAATACTTCACAATTACTAAAGGGTGTACTAGAGGGTTGCATCCTCAAGGTTATTAAGAATAGAGAAACTTACGGTTATGAGCTTTACAATATAATGAAAGACTATGGATTTGAAAATATATCTGAAGGAACTCTTCATCCTTTACTGATAAGACTTGAAAAGAATGGACTCATAAAATCAGAATTAAGGGACTCCCCTTTTGGTCCCAAGCGAAAATATTTTTCACTAACAGAAAAGGGTAAAAGCGAGCTTGAAGAATTTGATACTTCTTGGAATGATATAGTAACCACTGTAAGGAATATATGGGAGGATAATAAAAATGAGTAGTATGAAAGAATTAATTAATGGTTTAAATAAATCAAAAGAAAATTTATCTGAAAGTAACAGAAAAATATTTGATGGAATAATAATTTATATTAGGTGCTCTAACATTAAAACAAGAGATGCAGAGGAATTTCTTCAACAAACACTAGATAATTTTATCTCTGCTGAACATCAAAATATTTCTATAGAAAGTTATTTAGGTACAAGTGATATAAAAGGTTATTGCAAAGAAATTGTAGATACTTACAAATCTACTTATAATAAACTTAGCCTTATGGTTCAATATATATGCTATGCTGCTTTAGGACTAACAATACTTTTGTCAATATCATACCTTTCACAAAATATCCAAGCTATATTAAAAAACGGTTTATCTAGTTTTAGCTTAAATATGCTTATTACTCCTATTATAGTTCTAGCATTAATTCTAGTTATCCCTCTAACGCTAGCTGCAATCACATGGGCAAAGCACAAAAGTTTTAAAGAATATACAAAAAAGCAATCTATTATTGAATTTTTTGTAATGTGGTTTATTATGGTGTTATTTATAGGTGCTTTAGTATTAGTCGGATTATTATTAAAAAAGGTAGTACTTTTTTCAATTCCAATATATATTTTACTTCCTATTTTAATACTAATTTATTTCATAAGTAACCATCTTCTAGAAAAGCAATAATAAATTCAATATAAACTAAGTGGCACATTTGGTGTTTATATACACTAAATGTACCACTTTATTTTAATTACTTTAATAACTCTACAAAATCTGAAAACACTGCTATCTTTTTCTTTAATTCAAGAAAATCTCTAAACTCTGCTCCATCACCATCTTTAATTTCCTTCTTAAAAGATTCAAATTTATCTACAGATTCTTTAAGGCATAATAAGAAAATTTTTATATCATCTGTATATCCATTTTTAATAGCTTGTTCATAACAATCCAGAGCTTTTAATAGATCTTTTTCTACTCCGATGCCTATATAATAACAGTTCGCAAGACGATATGTTCCTATAGGCTCCCCAAGTTTATGTGCTTTCTTAAAGTATTTATAAGCTTTTTTTCTATCCTTCTTTTCTACACCATTTCCCTCAAGATACGCTAGTCCTAAACAGATATATGCTAAAGGATTTTCATTCTCTTTAGACATTACAAATAATTCTACTGCCTTATTGTAGTCTCTTTCTAATTTGTCACCATTATAATAACATGCCCCTAAATGACATTGAGCTTCCCCATGTCCATTTTTAGCTGCCATATTAAGCCACTTAATTCCTTCCTCATCGTTAACTTCAACTCCATCTCCGTTGAAATACATCTGAGCATACCTATATTGTTTTTCTACATTCTCCATATTAACTTTTTTAGCATCATATTTTAAGTCTTTTCTTCTCATTAAATCTATAACATTCTCCATAAGCTACCCCATTTAACTTTTTATTTACCCATAGTTTTTATCGTAGCTTTTTGTAATTAATTTATATCTTAATATATTCATTCTAAGTGGGGATTTTACATATTTAACACTCTATATTTATACTTCATAATTACGGTATAATATCCAAGTTAGAATATAGAAATGCCGTAGTAAGATGATGGGAAGGCTATTTACTTATTTAAAACTTTCACCTTCTCAATTTCCTTAACTCCAATCTGATGGCTAAACAGATTAATTCTTTCCTTAACATAATCACTAAGTGCCTTATCCTCACACCATATGTAACACCCTTTAAGCCCTCTAGTCATAAGGATTCTATAAGTATTTTTAATCAGCTCATCACTAATCTTTAAAGCCTTTTCTTTATCTTCCTTATATAATTTCTTAATTCCATTTAAGCTTTTATCTGTTTTGGCTCTCTTTGTGAAATCTGTTACTATCTTACCATCTTCAAATCTTAGATCATTTCCTATAATTACTCCAACATATTCAAATTCAAGACCTTGTGAAGTATGTATGCATCCACATTCATTTATAGAATCTTTGTCAATTGCCCATGTTGTGCTATTACTTAAGTTCCACTTCATTTTGAAATCATATTCCGGAAACTCTATATCATATTTATCATTATTTTGCTTTTTAGTTATCCACTCATAGCAATATCCTGCAAGGAGCCTAGCTTTATTATTTGTTTGATTTTTATCTTCTATAGCTTGTCTCATTTCTGTTGGACTATCAAACACCTTAAAATCAAAATCAAATTCAAATCCATCAAAGTTACCTGTTTCTCTTATGTCTAAAATATCATCAAGCCAAGAAATATATCCATCAGATCCATTACATCTAAATTGTGATGTAAGCTTTAACTTTCTAGTTTTCACAGATAATGCTTTAGCATGTTTTTCCACTTCTTCTATGCTTCCTATATCATCCATGGTAACTCTTTGATTGTTATCTACAAAAAATATAGATACTCTTGCTGTATTTATAATTTCTTTTATTTGATTTTCACCTTTATTCTTAAACATACCTGATTTGGCATTAAGTCTATGAGCTTCATCTACTATTAAAACATCTATTTCATTTTCTGTGGTATCAGTATATACACCTGATCCCTTAAATAAGTTATTTATGTATTTTTGAGTATAATTCCCTTTAAGCTTTTCTGTATAAACATATCTAGGTGCAGCATTTTTAGTTACATACTGACAATTTAGATTCATACTACATATCTTAACTAGAAGATTTATAGCTAGTACAGACTTTCCTGTACCAGGGCCACCTTCTACAATTATTGTTTTCTTTTTATTACTTTTAATAGAATTACGAACAGTTCTTATAATGCTTTCATAAGCTACTTTTTGATCATCTATCATGACAAATTCTTCATTTCCATCTATCATAACTTTTAGAGCATCTTGAAGTGACTTTGATGGACGTATTTTGCCACCTTCAATGTAGTAAATACCTTTGCCTTGATCTGCTTTTTTTACATATTTACAGATAAATTTTCTAAGCTTTATAGCATAGCCTTTTGTATAAGCTGGAGCTTTATGTAGCCAATTATTATAAACTTCACTTTCAAGAGGATCATTTTCTTCTTTCTTTATGTAGTTATGTAGATATGCGCAAGGATGTAATTTTATATTTTTCTTTTCTACTGCATCATTGTAATCTTCAATTAGACTTGCATATGACCATGCTTGATAAGATGGATGAGCCATTTTTACTCTACTGTTTCTTCTCATTGCAGTCCTTACTATGGCATCTTCATCTTCTACTGCCTCTACTTCATCCCACTGTTTAAGCTCTACTATGATTACATTTTCTTTATCCTCTTCATCAAGCCCAGTTAGGATAAAGTCTACTCTTTTTGATGTAGCAGGAATTTTGTACTCTATGGCAACTCCACATTCATCTGGAATGTCATTTGTGTTAAGTGCTTTGTACATGTATAGCATTGATCTATCCCATGCCTTGAATTCTGCTTCTCTGGTTTTTCCTATTTTGTTTTTGTATTCTCTATCTATTAGAATGCTGATTTCATCATTTGTTACATGATCCATGAAATCTTTTTTGCTTGCTTGATATACAATCACTTTCTTTTTCCCCTTTTGGTAATTTAATTTATTTAACAATTACTTTATTCTTTTAGTATTGCCCTATTTATGGTCTCATCAAATGAATCTTCTCCTACTTCTTTCGCACTTTTCGCATCAAAAAATATTCCTTAAGTTTTTCCACCTAAGCTAATTGCTTATAGTATTGAAATTTCTCTTTCATTGAAGAAATCAATGAATTTAACCTATTTATCATAAATTAATCTATATTTCCCTATCTACTTTTAAATAAAATTCTCCAAAACCACAAATCCCTGATTAGCAGCAATATTATACACAGGCATTATTTCTTGTTTTATTCTTCTATAAAACTCTTCCAAAGACTTTTCATTCTTAAATTTCTTAGCATCTTCAACCTTTAATATTTCTCTATATTCCTCAATTTGATTTTTTCTATTTTTATCCACAACATAAGAAAAAGCTTCATACTGTAATCCACAAAACTTGTTCACATAAGTATCACAATCTAACAAATTATCACTTTTCTTACTATTGACATTTTTAAAAGTAGGAACCAAATTCCACATCTGATCATGAAGCACAAAACTCCAAGGGATAAAATGATCAATACTTAAAACTCCATACTCTTTAAAATTTTCTTTAGTGAAATCTAAACCAGTATACAGATCCTTTATATGTTTCTCTTCAATTATTTCTTTCCATATATCTGCTTTTACTCCTAGTTTTCTATTTTTAGGAGCTTCCAATTTCATTGCTATCCCTGGTACATTTAGATTACGTTTTTGAAGAAAACATACAAGTTTGTAATATGCCCAGCCTTGAATAATCTTGTAATTATATTTTAAATAATTACCCCATTCTTTTTTAACTTTAATACAATTTTCATTTTCCTGATTTTTATATATTTCATAAATACACTTATTACTTTCCCTCGACAGCTCTTCTATTAACTTATTTACTTTTTTAAGACCTTTAAGCTTGTCCTCAAAGAATGGTGCTAAAAATCTATAAGGTACATTTAATGTTAGTTCCTTAAGCATCTTATTTAATTCTCTATCATCAGATTCATATATAAAACTTAAAAGCTTATTATTATCATAATTGCTAACAAAATTATAAGTGTCTGAAATATAATTAACTACCTTAGCTAAATTATCACATAACCCAAAACTAAGCTTACATTTTAATAGAGGATACCATGCTTTAACTACCATCCTACATATAAGTTTCCTAAATTCAATTTGTAAATTTCCAACTGAAATTTCATCCAATAAGGATAATAACCAATACATTTTGTAACTTGCAACTACCCTATCATCTTTTAATACTCTTGAAAAAGTCAAATAATCAACTTCATTACTGTATGGTACTTCTGAAATTTCTTTTGGCAATACTATAGATTTTTCTGAAACATATATTTTGCTCATAAAATTTACACCTACTTTTAATTCTTGTATCTACATTTTAACATATAATCTTAAATTCTCCTTATAATATAACTTCATATAAAATAAAAAAAGATATTAATCATCATAGTTTTTAGTAAAACCAATTAATATCTTAATCTATTATCTATCTCTTATTTTTAACTCTAATATTATTTATATGTTTCTTTTTCACATCATCTGACACACACGTATATGGCTTTAACTTCAAATAAATTTTATTAATTTTATCTTCACCATATCTTTCTTTAGAAATACTGCTAAGTCCATTTATTGCCCTAGTTAAATTATTTCTATTAACAACTTTAACCCTTTGTGACTCAACTGTTATTTTCTTTAATGTGCATCTCTCACTAAATACTATAACTGATTTTATAGAACTTTCATCTATGTTTAAAACCTTTGCTAAATTCTTTATGTGTGTATTATTTTGCATAATGGGATTATAGAATTTTTCCTTTCGTCCATTTGGAAATGTCTGCGTCCAATACCTACTCTTTTCATTTCCAAATATCCAACTACTATAATTTTTAGATTCAATAGCATAAATTCCAGTCTCATGTATGAATACTAAATCAATTTCCGTTGTTTCTCCATTCTGCTTTGGTAAATACACATTCGTAAGTATCTTCTTACAACCTTTTATATTTTCTAATTTGTTAAATGACAAATATTCGCCATAATTTCCTGCATTAAACCTAACTTCAAAATAGTTCTTCTTTGATTCTTTCTTGTAGTTGCTACTATTATATATCTCTATTTGAATAATTGCATATATTACAATTAATAAAATTAACAATAAAAATAAAATCAATTATATATTCCCCCTAAGATAAATTCATATTACTTACATATTATCACACTATATCCAAATACCCTTATAAATTTATTATTCTGAAAATAGAATTACACATATATTTACTATCTACTCTTTCCCTAATACCATTTCCTAAATGTACTAAACCACATTTAATAGATTTAGCTCCTTCTGTGAGTCGCTTTCTCATAATATCCTACACCCAAACTCTCCCAAGGCCCATTTTACCAGCATATTCTTCAGAATATTACCATATTACCATATATATTCTGCAGAATATCACCATAAAAGAATACTAATCCCCTTACTTAATTTCACACCTAGATAATGTGTAATTACCTCCTCTCACTAATCTTCTAAACAAAAAAGATATGGACTAGTTCTATCTAAAACTAATCCATATCTTTTTAAAACTTAAATATTTTATTTATCTCTATTTACAACTACGCATCTTCTTTGCCTTGTAAAAGTCCTTGCAGAAGTTATACCTTCTCCTGTAGGCCCAGCTATAGTGAATGTAGTAAAACCTTCACCTCCAAGACCTACTCCAGCAAAGGATTTAGAATTCTCAACAAAAATAGTAGTGTCTATTTCTTTTTCAAATCTATTTAAGTTTTCTATATCTTTTGAATACATATAAGCACTATGCTTTCTTCCTTGCTCTGCTTTTTTAGCACATTCTATTGCTTCATCAATATTTTTAACTCTTACAATAGGAAGTATAGGCATCATAAGCTCTGTCATAACAAAAGGATGGTTTGCATCTACTTCACATATTATACATTTGATATCCTTAGCTGAATCAATACCTATTTCACTCAATAATAATCTTGCATCTTTTCCTACCCATTTTTTATTAATTGCATATTCTATTTTTGAATCAGTATCTTTCTTTTCCAATACCAAATTAATCAATTTTTCTACACAATCCTCGCCTATTATCATGGCATTATTCTTAATCATATCTTTTATTAACTCATCAGCTACATTGCGAAAAACAAATACTTCTTTCTCTGCAATACAAGGCAAGTTATTATCAAAAGCACATCCCTCTATAATATTTTTTGCAGCATTTTCTATATCAGCAGTATCATCAACAATGACAGGAGGATTTCCTGCACCTGCGCATACAGCTTTTTTACCTGAGTTTAGGATTGCTTTTACAAGTCCAGGTCCTCCAGTTCCACATAGAAGTTTTACATTAGGATCCTTCATAATTATATCTAAAGATTCCATAGTAGGATCCTTTACCATAGTAACTAAATTTTCAGGACCTCCACAGGATAGTATTACTTTATTTATCATATGAACAGCAAATGCAACACATTTTTTTGCATTCGGATGTGCATTAAAGACTACAGAGTTTCCAGCTGCTATCATTCCTATACTATTACATATAACAGTTTCTGTAGGATTTGTTGAAGGAGTTATTGCTCCTATAACACCATATGGCGACATTTCTACAATGGTAAGTCCATCATCACCCTCCCAAGCAGTAGTAGTTAAGTCTTCTGTTCCTGGTGTATATTTAGCTAATAATTCATGTTTTAATATTTTATCTTCATAGTTTCCCATTTTAGTTTCTTCAAAAACAAGCTTTGCTAAAACTTCCTTATTTGCTAATGTAACACTTTTAATTTTCTCAATAAATTTCTCCCTGTCTTTTTTCTTATATGAAGAGATTAATTTTTTTTGAGCTTTTACAGCACTTTCAATAGCATCTTCTACTTTCTCAAATATACCAAGACAAGGAGTTTCCTTATCTATATCTTTTATTGAATCTATTAATGTATTTTCCATTTTACGTTACCTCCATATTTTAATAATATAATTATCAAAATAAAGTTTCAGCTTAAGTGAAAATTTAAAACTTTATCTTGATTTAGCGTGCAAATTTTAAGAATATTTACGTCAACATGGCCACCTCTAATTAATTAAGAAAACTATTATCGTCATAAGATATTGTTAAATCCTTCACACTTTAATGGACAGCATATCAAGTATATCATTAGGAGTGACACAATCTAAAAAGCATTTTCATTACTCTAATCCTATCTCTAAAACAAATCTTAAATATATAGTGCAATTAATTTATTCATGAGTACCTCCTTAAAATAGATGAGTCTTACATGATTATTGCTTATCCGGATAACTAAACCAACTAGTATATAGATATTATAATGCTAAAATATTACAAATAGTAATTTTATTTCCAAATAATTAGTGATAAATAAGTAAAGCGTTTACAATTAAAGATAAGATAGATATTTTTTTAACAAATAGCAGTAAAAAAGATTAAACCCAAAAAATTGTCAGAATATAAATAATATTTCTTTTAAAAGAATATAAAAATCTCAATTGTACCCATCTATAGGTACAATTTTTATGTATAGATACTTAATTATTTTTATCTATATCATTATATAATTAAGGTTTTTTGTCTAATTAAGGCGGATTTTCCATACCAATTATACTGCACAAATATAATTTTTGAAGCGTTTATGTCCATATTTTTATTTTATTAGCTATTTTGTTGAACCAAAACCAATTATATGAATTTATCACATTATTTCACATATAGTAAACCATTAATTTTAATAAAGCTAACTTTTTTGTTCAAAAATTACATTTCATTCATAAAAAGGATTATAATACAAATATACTAGTTAATAACAATTATCCGGATAAAAAAATAATATATATTGGAGGTACTCATGAATAAGCTATTTAAACCCAATGATTTAAAACCTATTTTTAAAGATGGAATGAGCATCATGATTGGTGGTTTTCTAGACTGTGGAACTCCTGATGACATAGTCGACTTATTAGTTGACTTAAATGTAAAAGATTTAACCATAATTTGTAATGATACTAGTTTCCCTGATCGAGGAATAGGCAAGTTAATTGTAAATAATCAAGTAAAAAAAGTTATCGCTTCCCATATAGGTACGAATCCAGAAACCGGAAACAAGATGTTATCAAAAGAAATTGAAGTGGAACTTTCCCCTCAAGGTACACTTATTGAAAGAATACGTGCAGCTGGATCTGGACTTGGTGGCGTATTAACTCAAACTGGTCTTGGTACAATCGTTGAAAATGGAAAAGAGAAAATTTCAGTTAATGGAAAAGAGTATTTGCTAGAAACTCCTTTAAAAGCTGATCTAGCTTTAGTAAAAGGAAGTATAGTAGACGAAAGTGGAAATACATTTTATAAAGGAACAACCAAAAACTTTAACCCTTATATTGCAATGGCTTGTGACAAAGTAGTTGTTGAAGCTGAAAAGCTTGTAAAAAGCGGCACTTTGAATCCTGAAATAATTATGACCCCTGCTCCACTAGTTGATTATATTGTTAAAAAGGAGGAATTCTAAATGATTAATGATAAAAAATTAGCAAAAGAAATTATAGCAAAAAGAGTAGCTGAAGAATTAGAATCCGGACAACTTGTAAATCTAGGAATTGGTATTCCTACTTTAGTGGCTAACTATATACCAGCTGACAAAGAAATTTTCATTGAATCTGAAAACGGAATAGTTGGAATGGGCTCCGCCCCAGCACCAGGAAACGAAGACAATGATATCACAGATGCTGGCGGACAATATACAACGATAGTACAATCTGGTTCATTTATAGATAGCTCAACATCTTTTTCTCTAATCAGAGGAGGTCATGTTGACGTTACTGTACTTGGTGCCTTAGAAGTTGATGAACACGGAAATTTATCAAATTGGATTATCCCAAGTAAACTAGTTCCCGGAATGGGCGGTGCTATGGATCTTGTAACAGGATCAAAGAAAGTAATTGTTGCGATGCAGCATACTGGTAAAGGAAAACCTAAAATTCTAAAAAAGTGTAGGCTTCCACTTACTGCAAAATCAAAGGTTAATTTAATAGTTACTGAACTTTGTGTAATTGAAGTTACAGATAGAGGGCTTTTACTAAAAGAAATTAATAAAGAAACGACTATTAATGAAGTTCAATCTTTAACAGAAGCAGAATTAATTATTCCAGAGTATGTAAAAGTAATGTTGACTAACTATTATATTTATACCTCTACGGAGAAACATGCTTAATTTAACTAATAAAGAAAGGATGGATCATATATGTTAGAATCTGAAGTATTAAAACAAATTACTACCCCACTAGGAGCTCCAGCGTTTCCTACAGGTCCATACAAATTTCACAATCGTGAATATTTAAACATTATATATCGAACCGATTTAGAAGCATTAAAAAAGATAGTACCTGAACCATTAAAAATAGAAGAACCCTTAGTTAAATTTGAAATGATGGCAATGCCAGATACTACAGGACTTGGTTCATATACAGAATGCGGTCAAGCAATACCGGTGACATTTAATGGTCAGAAAGGTGATTATCTTCATTGCATGTACCTAGATAATGAACCTGCTATTGCTGTAGGTAGGGAAATGAGCGCTTATCCCAAAAAACTTGGTTCACCAAAATTATTTGTTGATTCAGATACTTTGGTAGGCTCGTTAAAATATGGTTCTTTACAAATTGCAATTGCAACAATGGGTTATAAGCATAAACCCCTTAATTTTGATGAAGCAAAAAAACAAATTTGCAAACCAAATTTTATGCTAAAAATAATCCCAGGTTATGATGGAAAGCCAAGAATTTGTGAACTTGTTTCTGCGGAAATTACAGAGATTAAAATAAAAGAAGCATGGACTGGCCCTGGACGTTTACTACTATTTGAACATGCTTTAGCTCCAATGGCAGATTTACCTGTTCGTGAAATTATATCAGTATCCCATATTCTTACTGATTTGACTCTTCCACCTGCCAAACTAATTTATAATTATCTTAATAACAAATAGACATTTCCTATCGCTTTAACTCTTTACATAGGCTAAAATATAATAAAGTTTCTACATTATAAACTTGCTTATATATGTCTATATGTAGGAACTTTATTTTTAAATATTCTTATATGTTATCTCTGCTTTTTATATATTTTTTGAATCATACATTTATAGAATGTATTAGCTACTAAAAAATAATGAACCAGCCTACTTAAATTTCAGCTGATTCATTAAATCTTATTCATATTATACTCATCGCATATCGCCTTTATCAAATTGTTTGCTCATAGTAACTATTAGTCCTCATCATACATTAAATCATCTATTTCTTGCATATCTCTTGCAATATCACCATACATATCTATTAAGTTCATTAGAAAATCTATTGTAGTAACTCTATCATGTTCGTATATATCCACATTAACTCCTAAACTTATAATTTCTTTATATGCTTTTACTATTTTTTTTATTCCATCTTCATCTGTGTACCCACATACCATTACATACTCATTATTAGTTATTTTATCTTTAATCTCACCTATTGATAAATTGGTATATTTTCTTATACTACTAATACATTTTGCTATTTTATCATTGCTTTTTATTTTAATTCCTATATTATCCACTTATTTCCCTCCTATTAAAAATCATTTCTATCAATTATAGGCTCTCCAGGTCTGCTATTTTTAAAATTTCCTCCATGCCATCCATTTAAATGTTCATTTGTCGTAACTGGATATATTATTTCACCTCTATCTGCTAAATGAGGATATTTTGATGCACTATACGAATGATGTCCTTGAATAGACTTCCCATCATATTTAGGAGTTCTACCATTTAGAATATTTTCAATTTGTTCTGTTGTCCAATTACGCGTAGTGCTTTCTCCATTTATTATTCTTTCCATTTCTTGATTCCAGAATTGTTTAACCCCTTCACGTCTTCTAACTGAAAATCTTTTATTCCACTTATATGCTTCATATTCTGCTTTAGTTGCTGTTCTATTATCTATTTTACTTTTAATTTCTGACATTTTCTTTGAACTTAACTGCTTATTAGTTAACGGATGTTCATTTAAATCTAATCCAGTAACTCTTTCAGAAATTATTTCTTTTGCATTAGGGATACTAATCACCTTAATATCACCTGCTGCCTCATAAGCAAACCCAAGAATCCTGTCCTTATCTCTCTTATATTTTACAGCAATTGTGATTTTTTAGATATACTTTCCTTATCTCCACTATCTAAAACAGCTCTAAGTCTTTTTCCTTAGCCGCTTAACCCAAAATTATTACGTCTATTTGTTGGGATATTTATTTTTTAAAAACAAGAAAAAAGAGTTAACATTTTTTACGCTAACTCTTAATAAATTTATTTACCTAATATATTTCTGTTTTTTCAATACTGATAATTGCATCTTTTTTAGGAATTTCCCCTTCATAATAATATTTATCAACCATATGTAATCCTAATTGTTTTGCTACTTCAGGACTACCTGTTCCAACAAGATATGAATTATCTAATTCTTTATCAACATGTACACTTACGTTTCCTATCTTTGCAATTGTATTGCAACTATAAATTTCTTGTATATCACTTCTATTTACCTTTTTGCTAAATATACCGCAATTATATTTATCTGTAAAACTTTCATCTATCTTTGATTTATCTATAGTACGTATTTTACAATTGCCTTTCATATCACTACTAAATTCATACTCAATACTATTAATCAAACAAAAGTTACCATTTTTAATCATTGCTTCCTCCTTATTTCATTGGCATAAATTTAACAATATCATCGTCAAATATTCCAACTATCTTATCGATCCCGTCAACTACTTCATGAAATTCAGCTCCATCTATCAGATTAAGCTCTTCACAATTTCAATGCTATTCTCTAAATCCTTCATATTTATAATTACTATCATTTAATTTAATTGAAATCAAACCTTATAATCATAAACTGCCCAATATTTTTCGCCTTCACTCAATGATACCCACTTTTGGAATGTATCCTTAAGAACACGCTCAAATCCTAAGCTAATTAAATCATAAGATCTTGGTCCTGTTTCAAGTAAAACCTTATCATTATCTTCTTTTCTAATAAGAAACCTATCATTATTATATTTGAAACACAATGTCTTTTTGTATATTTTAGAACACTCTTCTCTCACAACATCTTTAGAATAAGTTCCCATAAAATCAACAAAGCCTTCTGTTGGTATTTCACTTAATAGACAAACCACTCCATTATTTTCAAAACAACATTTATATTCTATCCCTTTATATACAGCAAATTGTCCATTTCCCTTCATCTATCTCATCTTCCACCATTGATTACTATATCTAATAGCAACAATTTTTTCTGTTTCACTCCCTCTTGATACTTCATAAATTACAAAACCATCATCTAAAAAACAATATTGAGAATTTCCATGCATTATTTTCATTAAGTCCTAGAACATTTGAGCCGTATTTACATCATCGATTGTTGTTCCACCATAGCTTCTTGTTACTAATGCTTCTGTATCAATTGTATATATTAATTTAGATGCTAAAATTAATAAATCAGCCTACTTAATTTCAGCTGATTCATTTCAACTTCTCATTGCTCTATAAAAACTATTTACAAAAATAGAACTTCTCTTTCTTAGCTATTTGAGTAATATTGATTTAAATTGTTTATGCCCTTAATAAAATTTATAATAGAATTTTCATCTGTCATTAAATTACTTAAATAAAGTAAAAAATCAAATTCATCTTCATCATCTCCGAAGGTCAAAACAAATGGACTTATATATGGTTTATATTTAATATTACAAACAAGGATTCCCTTTATTTTCACTCTAAAATCACGCCTACCATCTTCTAACATTTCATTTGTGCAATTTATTTCATCTGGCTTAGTTTCATAACTCTTATCATTATATTGAAAATACAATTTATCATCATCAATATATAACCCTAATAGTTCACCATCCTCACTAAATCCACCTACACCTTGACGTATATCACCTGTTTTTTCAACTACTGTATATCTTAAATTATCTATTTGAATGCAAGTATCTATCTTAGAATAATTCCTTAATATAATCAATACTAATCCCTCCTAATGTATTAATCCTAATAATGTATTTATTACATCATCTTTTACCATTGACTTTTGAATTATAATTTCCCATATTTGTTCATCAGATGTAAACATCCCTTTATCTATATAGTTTTCTTTCATCCTATTAAACATACCTTCAACAGTCGGTCCTATTGGATTCCCATACTTTTTAATATTTCTAGCTTCTAATCCTGCTCTCTCTTCTACCCTCATATTTGCTCTAGCTGTAACTTTCTGTTGATTACGTGCATCAACAACATGTTTTGCTATATCTTCTTTAGAAAATCCTTCTGAAGACATTCTCTCAATATCAATTTCTAATTGTTTAGATGCTTCAATATAATCCCTTCTAACATTTTGCATTCCTTTTGCCCAATCTACATCAGTAAAATCATATTCTGGTTTATGATATGCAGTGCCTTCATTTGGCAAATACCCATATGCCCCATTATCATCAGGATATATCTGTTTAAGTACATATGGCTTTACTTCTTCTAAAGGTATTCCTTCACCAGTTTTACCTATTACAGCAATCCTTGCACCCTTCGCATCAACAAACCCAAGAATCCTGTCCTTATCTCCCTTATATTTTACAACAACTTGCGCTAAGTTTTCTATAGTTTCCTTATCTCCACTATCCAAAACAGCTCTAACTCTCTTTGATTCTTCAGCAGTTAGCCCAAGATTATCAACCTCAGTTACTATCTTTCTCAAATTCTCGTTACTTCTATAAATCCTCTCAAATTCTCCAGCTCCAAGGCTGCTTAGCCTTAAACTTTTATCCTTAGTTCCATCTTGTATGGTTTTCATAAAAGTTTTATAAGCATCTGGAGTTTCTATCCTCATGTTGTCTAAAAAGCCACCACTTTCAACTCCCTTAACTCTAGCAGAAACTGTACCTCCATATTTCGATACTCCCATAGCACTAATTCTAGTTCCCTGGTAGGCAAGTAGCCCTACCCATGGTGGCAATCCTGCTTTTTCTGCTGCTTCCATAGAAATATAGCCTGTCCCCATGGCGCCTACATTTCTCATAAGTTCCTTTCCCGAAACCTTAAGTAATTCCTTAGCACCATATTTACTTCCTACCTTTATTAGCACAGCTCCATCTCCTACTAGAGGTATTGCTGACAATGCACTTAAAGCTCTCTCTGCATCTGATAACTTTCTTTGGGTTATTAAATCCATTCCTATAACAGCTTCAACTAATCCCTTAGCATCTCCTACTATTGGAATTACATCAAGACCAAGGGATACCCATTTTTTCCATGCCTTTTCATAAGTTACATCTGCACCTTCTATAGTTTGTTTTAGATACTTACCATACTCATCGATATATTCTTCATTATTATTTTTAGCATTTTCCTTGTATTCTTCATATTGCTTTTTCATAACATCTGATACGCCTTCGTACGTAAGTAAATCTTGAAAAGTTAACCCTGCCTTTTCTCTTGTGTATTCATAACCTTCTTCTGTTACTCCAGATTCTTCTATTCCTAAGTTATTTTTTACAGATATATCTTCAATCCTTATAAGTCCCAAGTCTTCCAAGGCATCTTCCTGCTCTGAGAAAAAGTCACTGTCGACACTGCTATCATAGTATCCACACAGCCCTTTAAAAACTGTATACCTTTGAGACCAATTAAAAAGTTCATTAATCTCATTATCAAGAGGAGAATAATCTATGTATCCAAGTCCACCATCACTATTAATTAATTCTACTGCTTCTTTTGCTACTCTATTTGCCTCATATAAATTTCTACCACAATTATTTAAAGCGTACTCAGCATTTGAACATCTTGAATTGATTTGCTCATCTATTGAAAAATCCCTCATTATTTTCTCTCCTCTGCTATCATTTTCAAGACTTGAGCTAATTTTTCATCTTCTTCTGCAAATTTTTGTAATATACTATAAACATATGAAGCTGTAATTTGAAGGTAATTAACTAAACTAACTAATTGTCCATTTAAACCGTTATTAAACTGCTCTAAATTTTCTTTAGTCTTTCCAAGATAGCCATTTCCTCCATCTAAAAAACTCTTCATCCCTTCATCATACATTTGAAGAGCATCATTATAACTTTGAGCTATAATCATAATTTTATTTATAACTATAAACAAGTCATTGCCTACTTCTATGTGATCTGCCATCTCTCTAACTCACCTCCATGTTATATAGCTTTAGTATTTCTTTTCTTACTTCCAATGGATTAACAATGATTGCTTTCTCTTTTAAAAAATCATATTTAAATAAATTGTTCTCCTCAATGTAGTAAGCATTACTAAAAATGATCTTTCCTTTATTCACTTTTTGAATGTATAAAATATCTTTACTATCTTTGACCAGCCCTTTATCTTGGAAAAAATTCTTTATAGGAATATCTATTGAATGTTCCACCTCTTCTTTGTTTCCCCATAGAAATTCGTATTGTTTTACTATATTAAATATCATGGCTTCTTTAGTTGTCTTCTTAAATAACACTCTACCATCCTCTTCTGGCTTGAAATATATTAGAAAATTACTTTTATCCATAGCCATAACTAAATCATTTATCCAAATATAATCTTTAGCTTTTTTATATTTCTCTAGATTTCTAAGTATAAGAAAAGATAGATCATTAATAGAACCATCTTTATTAAGTATCTTTTCTTTTATTAGGTTTTCTTTTATTTTTGATGCACCAAACAGTTCTAACTTCTCACCATTATAAGGTGTAATCCCATAGATGTTTTTACCATCTAATGCTCTATTTAGATAATATAGTTCATTTACTGAAATCATGTTCTTACCTCCATGGGCTAATTATTTCTGAACTACTCATGAAATCACTAGCTTTTTCATAGAATTTCTCCATTGAATTACAATTCTTTTCTGCTACTGGTATAAGATTTTTACTAAGTTCGCTGCAAAGATCTAATAAACTAATTACAGCTTCCTTATTCTTACCACTCCAATTAAACTGATCTCCCCTAATACTAGAAACTAACTCACTTAATGCACTATCTGACTCTACTAATAATTCATGCGCTTTTTTAACTTTCTCTATATCTGAATCCATACTTGATTTTGCTCTGTACTGCATCAATCATATTTCTCCTTCCACTTTTTCTTAAGCTCTCTATCTTCCTCTTCACACTTATCTACATAATAATCATATAATTCCCTGGACTTATCTATTTTGCTAGCTATTTCACTGCTAACATATCTTAGATGTTCCCTATAATTATCAATTTTGTTCTTTAGTTCCCTTGATCTTTCAAAAAATAAGTCCACAGCCTCACCATAAAGATTACTATCTTCATCATAGACTTGATAGAAATTACTAACAGCTTGATCACACTCACTTATTTCTCTATCTAACTCACTTTTATAACTTTCTAACTTCTTCATTTTTCTCTTGTAATTATCTCGTTTACTCTCATATGCTGATGTATAAAATAAGTCACTTATTTCATAAAACATAAGATCACCTGCCTTAAAATTGCTCATAAAAAAATGGGTTAATACTAAAAAGTATTAACCCATGTAAAAATATAATATTTTTTATCGCTTGCATTAAATAATAATTTAAGTAAATTAATCTCCCACAGATTCAACTCACTTAATGTCTTTTTGAATTATACCACAATATGAGTTTATTGTACATAATTTCCTATGAAGGAGTATAAAACTAAATAGAATTCTAATCTCAATTTATATCTCTATCTAACAGACTTTAATACTATTCCTTCTTTAAATCCCCCACGTTCCTCATTTTTATTTGCTCTAGCTTTTAAAAGTTCCTCTTCACTAAACCCCAAAGCATTAGCAAGTCCAAATAGAACTTCCATTACATCAGCTAATTCTTCTAAATTTTTATCTTCTAAAAATTCTTCTACTTCTTCCTGTAATTTCGCTTCTAAAAGATCATATCTTTCCTTTTCTGGTGCAATTATAAATTCACACTCTCTTCCACTCTTCTTTATTATTTCTGGGATTTTATCTCTCACTAACTTTTCATACTTTTTCATTTATTCTCACCTTTTCTTCTAAATTGGCTATATAGTATAAATAATAAACTATAGGATTTTGCCATCCCCCGACCAATTCAATTAAAACCTATAAAATATCTTGAAGAGTATATTTACTAACTTCATCTATAAAAGCAGTTAATGCATCTCCTAATATAGCTTTAAACTTACAATCAAAATAATTACATTCATGCCTTGCACTAGAAAAACATTCTAATAAATTTAATTTTTCTTCAGTAATAACTAAAATCTTTCCTAAATTTATATCCTTAGGCTCCATCCCAAGCTTTAACCCACCATTTCTTCCTTTAGAAGATACTATATATTCCGTTTTTGCTAACCTATGAACGATTTTCTTTACATGATGTTCTGATACTTCAAGGCTTGAAGCCAATTCTTCTACTGTGCATAATTTATCTTGATTTTCTGCTAAATATATTAAAATTCTAAAAGCATAATCTGAAAACTTTGATAAGTTCATACTCTCACGTCCCTTATATCTACTCATTATTATTCATTATATCAGAAAAAAAATTAATTAACATTAATGCAAAATTTAAATTCTAATATATACTAATTAGAAAACCATCCTACTTATATAAAATAGAATCGTTTTTGTTTTTTTATCTAAGCTGATCTTAAACTTTTTATTATATTACTGCAATCTTTTTTCATAGTTTGATATAATTTAAACTTAGAATCATTTTCAGATAATCCAATGTCTGTTGGTCCTCCAACTAGATACTGTTTCCCATTTATAGTCCTATGAATACCATCATAAATATTATCTAAATTGTCTCCATTAGAAAAATCATGCATATCACTACTTATTGTAAATAGCCAAGCAGATCCATTATCATTATCTTCATGTTTCATATAAACTGTTATTTGTATTCCATCATCTTTAACTATATAATTATTTTCCCAACTTGCTGGCATATCAAAAGAAACTCCTAATCCTTTACTACTATAAGTTATTGTTTTATTATTTACACTTTTTTCATTTTGAATAGTATCTTTATTAGATGATTTATTACCTTCATTTGTTTGTTTAACAACTTCTTTTATAGTTAATTTTAATTGAACTTTTCTTCCATACTCTTCTACATATCCATCAAAAGTAAATATACCCAAATTGGAAGTATCAATATCTTTTTTATTCCATTGAATATTTACAGGATTAGTGGCTGTATCTATTGGAATAGTTTTAGGATTTGGTAAACTGTAGTCATCTCCTTGAGTTATTGTATCTTCTAATTGTATAATTGAGAATTTTGATTTTATATCTTCTAAAACTTGGGTCATTGAATCTTTAGATACATTATTGTCTATTGCTAATTTTATAATATAATAAGCATCATCAAATCTTTCAGCCTTCATATAAGTGTCTTTGACTTGTAGATAGATATCTTCATTAGCTTTATCTTTTGAAATACCTTTTTCATAACAATCTCTTGCTTCAGAAAATTTTCTAGACTCTAAAAATGTATTCCCCTCTTCAATTAATTTTAATATTTCAGCTCTTGTAGATTTTAAATTATCTTTAACATCATTAGCTAATACTATTTCTTTATCTTTTAACTTACAACCATATTGAGGGATAACAAGAAAACTTCCTAAAATTATAAATCCAAATATTTTTAATAAAAATCTTTTTTTCATAAATATATTTCTCCTTTAACCTATATTTAAATTATAGCCGTCACTTATTTCTAATTTCAGTATTTGTATTTTCAACTATTAACAGTTGAATTTAATAGATATTTTTTCTTATAAGTTTGTACTCCTCTCTATCCATAATTAAATAATAAACTAAAAATATGTCTAAAGTTGATAAATTTATTTCTAACTTGTTAACAAAATAATATACTTAAAAATAAAATCATTTTCATGTAAAATTCTACAAAATAAAATGTGTATTTATATTGCACATTAAAATTTCCTGTGCTAATATAAAAGTGTATTTAAAATACACATTTAATTTTAAACTTAATATTATATATAAATCAAAAAATATTTGAGGTGATTTTTAATGGGTAATAGTTTATTAAAAGTAAACAACTTAAAGATAGAAGCAGATGAAAAAGAAATATTAAAAGAATTAAATCTTGAAATCAACAAAGGAGAAATCCATGTAATAATGGGTCCTAATGGAGCTGGTAAGTCTACTCTTGCTAATGCATTAATGAATAATCCAAAATATAAAAGATTAAATGGTGATATAGAATTTGATGGCGAAAACATAAATGATTTAAAAACTGATGAAAGAGCTAAAAGAGGATTATTCTTATCATTTCAATATCCTGAAGAAATTCCAGGAATAACTGTAGAGAACTTTTTAAAATATGCTAAAAGGTCAAACGATGGGACTGTATTAAAACATTTCAAATTTGATCTAGACTTAAAAAAGAATATGAAAGAATTAAAAATGGATGAAAGCTATGCAAAGAGGTATTTAAATGTAGGATTCTCAGGCGGCGAAAAAAAGAAAAATGAAATACTACAAATGCTTACTCTAGCGCCTAAACTTGCTATCTTAGATGAATCTGATTCAGGACTAGATGTTGATGCCATAAGAATTGTTTCTAAAGGAATAGAAATGTTCTCAAATGAAGAAAATGGAGTTTTAATCATAACTCACAACACTAAGATATTAGAAAATTTAAAACCAGATTACGTTCATGTCTTAGTTGATGGAAGAATCGTTAAAACTGGTGATTGCAACTTAGCTAAAGAAATTGAAGAGAAAGGCTACGAATCTTTTAAAGAAAACTTAACAGTTTAAAGGTGGTGAATTTTAATGGAAAATAGGAAAAAGACCTATATAGATGAAATGGATAGAGGAATATATGATATAAAAAATGAAGATAGTTTTAGCTTTAAGTCTAAGAAAGGATTGACTAAAGAAATAATAGAAACTATTTCAAAAGAAAAAAATGAAGCTGAGTGGATGAGAGAATTTAGATTAAAATCTTTAGAAATATATAACAAACTTACTCTTCCATCTTGGGGTCCATCTTTAGAAGAATTAGATATGGATAACATAGTAACTTATGTACGTCCAAAAAGTAATTTAGTTGGGTCATGGGATGAAGTACCTAAAGATATAAAGAAAACCTTTGATCTTTTAGGAATTCCCGAAGCAGAAAAGAGTGCCCTTGCCGGTGTTGGAGCTCAATACGACTCTGAGGTTGTTTACCATAGTATAAAAGAAGATTTAGTTAAACAAGGTGTTATTTATACTGACATGGAAACAGCTCTTAAAGAGCATGAAGATATAGTTAAAGAATATTTTATGAAATGCGTAACTCCAAATGACCATAAATTTGTTGCACTTCACGGGGCTGTATGGTCTGGTGGCTCATTTGTATATGTACCTAAAGGTGTTAATGTTGATATCCCCCTCCAATCATATTTCAGATTAAATTCCCCAGGTGCAGGACAATTTGAGCATACATTAATAATTGTAGATGAAGGAGCAAAACTTCATTTTATAGAAGGCTGTTCAGCCCCAAAATATAGTGTAACTAATCTTCATGCAGGTTGTGTTGAACTTTATGTTAAAGAAGGAGCAACCCTTAGATATAGTACAATCGAAAACTGGTCAAAAAACATGCTTAACTTAAATACTAAAAGAGCAATAGTTGAAAAGAATGGAACTATTGAATGGATTTCAGGTTCCTTTGGTTCACAAATTTCAATGTTATATCCAATGAGCATATTAAAAGGTGAAGGTGCAAGAGCAGAATTTACAGGAGTATCTTTTGCAGGTAAAGGACAAGACTTAGATACAGGAGCCAAAATTATACACGCTGCTCCAAATACTTCATCCACAATAAACTCAAAATCAATTTCAAGAAATGGTGGGAAAGCTACTTATAGAGGTGTTCTAAAGGTTAACTCAAATGCTTATAACTCCAAATCTATGGTGTCTTGTGAATCTTTAATGCTAGACAATAAATCTAAATCAGACACTATTCCTGTTATAGATTTATTAAATGATGATGTAGAAATAGGACATGAAGCTAAAATAGGAAGAATAAGCGATGAATCTATTTTCTACTTAATGTCTAGAGGTATAAGCGAAGATGAAGCTAAGTCAATGATTGTAAGAGGCTTTGTTGAACCTATATCGAAGGAATTACCTTTAGAATATGCAGTTGAAATGAATAATTTAATCAATATAGAATTAGAAGGAAGTATTGGGTAGGTGATATTAATGGAAGCTATAAATTTTGATAATTTAAATAAGACTCCCGTAAGGACAAAATCCTGGCTTAACATTAATGATATAAGCCTCGGAAAATTAAATATAGAAGAAATCAAAGAATTTAACAATGTAACTATTAAAGGTGAGGTTAATGGAGTTAATATTCAAAAACTAAAGAATAATAATCTCTTTCCTATATATAAAGAATTTATATATGGTGTAAGTGAAGAACTTATAAAGCAAGGTAATGAACACTTTAATAATGGCTACTTAATAACAATAAGTGAGAGTATTAAAGAGCCAATAATTTTAGAATTTGACTTTGATAAGGATAATAAAACCTTAATAGATAACTTAATTATCCTTGGCAAAGAAAATTCAAAGGCAGAAATTATAGTAAAATATAAATCTTTAGATAACTCAGATGGGTATCATAACGGAATTTGCACAGTATACTCTATGAAAAACAGTAATATTAAACTTGTTAAAGTTAATTTATTAAATGATAATATAATACATTTTGACTCAAATGTCTCTGATGTGGACTCTTTAAGCACAGCTGACTTTGTTTCAATAGACCTTGGAAGTAAGTATAGCATTACTAATTATCATGCTGATCTAAAAGCTGATTCTTCAACTTCAAATATAGATTCTATCTATTTAGGAGGAAACAAAAAAGTTATAGATATAAACTATATTGTTACCCACACAGGAATAAATAGTAAATCAAATATGAATGTTAAAGGAGCCTTACAAGGTGAAGCAAAGAAAGCCTTTAAAGGAACAATAGATTTTAAACGTGGATCATCAAAAAGTGTAGGTTCAGAAGATGAATATTGCATGTTGCTTTCAAAGGAAGCTAAAGCCAAAGCAATGCCAATACTATTATGTGGAGAAGATGATGTTTCTGGAGAACATTCCGCATCTTCAGGAAGAATAGATGAAAATAAATTATTCTATTTAATGTCTAGAGGACTTAGCTATGATGAAGCAAAAATTATAATAGTTAGAGCAGCCTTTAACCCTATAATAGATAAAATCAGTGACCCAAATATCATTGAAGAAATCTTAGAACAAGTGGACAGGAGTTTGAAAAATGAGTAATAAAAACTTTTTAGAAGACTTCCCTGTTTTACAGGCTGATGCAAATGGGGAAAGACTAATTTATTTAGATAGTGCTGCAACAACACAAAAACCAACTCAGGTTATAGAATCTATAGAAAATTATTATAAAACTAACAATGCAAACCCTCATAGAGGTGCATATAAACTTAGCATTGATGCTACAAAAGCTTATGATGATGCTAGAAAAAAGGTTAGAGATTTCATAGATGCAGAATTTTCAAAAGAAATTATTTTCACCAAAAATGCCACTGAAGGTTTTAATCTCCTCTCCTCCTCCTATGGCATGAGCAATATAAATGAAGGTGATGAAATTGTTATTTCAATTGCAGAACATCATTCTAATCTTATACCATGGCAACTTGTTGCAAGAGCTAAAAAAGCAATTTTAAAATACATGTACGTAAATGAAGATGGTGAAATTACAAAAGATGAAATCAAAAATAAAATAACCCCTAAAACTAAATTAGTTAGCATAACCCATGTATCTAACGCCCTTGGCACAATAAATCCAGTTAAAAATATTATTGATTATGCACACTCTATGGGGGCTAAAGTTATAGTTGATGGAGCTCAAAGTATACCTCACATGAAAGTAAGTGTTAGAGATTTAGATGCAGATTTTTTAGTATTTTCAGCTCATAAACTTCTAGGTTCAATGGGACTTGGAGTAGTATATGGTAAGAAAGAACTGCTCCAAAATATGCCTCCATATATAGTTGGTGGAGATATGATTGAATATGTCTATGAACAAGAAACAACCTACGCTGAGCTTCCTGCTAAATTTGAAGGTGGAACTCAAAATGTAGAAGGTGCTGTAGCCCTAGGTGCAGCTATTGATTATTTAAATGAAATAGGTATGGATAAAATTTCTGAAATAGAACATGAATTAATAGTATATGCCTTAGAAAAACTTAACGCTCTTCCATATGTAAAAGTATATGGCCCTAAAAATATAGATCACAGAAGTGGTGTTATTTCCTTTGATATAGAAGGTGTTCATCCCCATGATGTTGCCTCAGTTTTTGATAGCCATAATGTTGCAATAAGGTCAGGCAACCACTGTGCTCAACCCCTAATGAGATTTATGGACATTAATGCAACTTGCAGAGCTAGCTTCTATTTATATAATACAAAAGAAGATGTAGACAAATTAATTGAAGCAATAGAAAAAACATATACAATGTTTTCAAAATGGAGGTAATTTATTATGGATTTAAACTCAATTTATACAGAATTGATAATGGAACACAGCACATCAAAGCATAATAAGAGGAAATTAGAAAATCCAAATATTCATGAAAAAGGTCATAACCCAAGTTGTGGAGACGAAATAACTTTAGAGCTTAAATTAAAAGAAGATATTATAGAAGACTTAGCTTTTACAGGTCAAGGATGTGCTATATCTCAAGCATCTACTTCTATTATGATAGATTTAATTAAAGGAAAACCTATAGAAGAAGCCTTAAAACTTACTGAAACCTTTATTGGAATGATTAAAAGAGAAATTATAGATGATGAAGAATTATATGCATTAGAAGATGCTATGGCTTTTAAAAACATTTCTAATATGCCTGCTAGAGTTAAATGTGCAGTTCTTGCTTGGCACACTCTTAAAGAAGCTTTAGATAACAGATAGTATAAATTTATAATAAGACTATGCTTTAGTATAATTCTAAAACATAGTCTCTATTTTTATATGTTATACCATTCTAAGCTCAATTGTTTTATACATGAACTAACTCCCAGAGTTGTCCTTGCCCTCCCCAGTATGTCCACTGACAAATATTTGCCCCAGAATCCTTACTCATATTATAAAGATCTAAGCAAGATTTAAAATTTGATGCTTTTGTTAAAATTGCATATTTATTTCCAGAAACTTTAACAAACTTAAATTTTTGCATATCTCCTCCCCAATATTTCCACTCTGCAACATTTGTGCCATCAGCAGATGAACCATTTAAAACATCAAGGGAGCTTTTATAATTAGATGCTCCAGTTAATATGGAGTAATTTCCATCACCATCTGATACTAATTTAAATTTTTGCGCATCATATTTGTTTAAGCCCCACTGTTGAAGATTTGCACCATCAGCAGACGATCCATTAGTAATATCTAAATACAATCCACTTAAAGAGTTTTTAATATAATAAGTACCATTTAAGTTAGTTGATTCTGTCGTTGCATTAGAAATTTTCGAGCCCCATATAGACTCATTATTAGCACCTATTAAAGAAAAAGTCATAGTACTTTTGTGTGATGAAGATTCATCATTTTGTTTAAAAAATACGCCTTTATAAGTAGCACCATTAATTATCATAGTACAATAGTATGATCCGGACTTTTCTTGCCATGTTCCTGTATAGTCACCACTAATAGTTCCATTAGAATTTAATGAAACCTTAGATGTCTTTAACATGCCTATGTGAGCAGTAGTTGCATCTAAACCATGGTTAACAAATTCATAAGTGCCAGCAATATCGCTATTTGAATACCCTGATGATGATATTGTGTTTCCTAAGTATTCATATACTGTTGTTACTGGCCATCCATCTTCATTTAAAAATTGTTGATGAACTCTAATCTGATGACCTTCAGTTCCATTATTAAATCTTGTATGATAAACAAGATACCTTTGTCCATTATCATCAATTAATGCAGAATTATGTCCACCTGACATATATCCATTTGCACTAAGCTCGGAACTAGCTACAGATTTTAAAGAAGAAAAAGAATAGTTACCAAATAATTTTATACCTTTGCTTGATTTATCAACATTAGCACTTGTACATATTGCAGAATTTCCTTTTGCATCAACGTAAGGTCCATTTATATTTTTTGATCTAAATAAACGAATGTGGTATCCACTGAAATTATCTGTAGCATCAAGTCCACAATAAGATTCATACAAGTAATAGTATCCTGCTGATTTATCATAAACAATATAGGATCCTTCCCCAGTAGTTCCATAACCACCTGAAATCTTTGTTCCGAAGTATTGGTCTGAGGAATTAGTTTTAGTTTGGTAAGTGTAAGAATAATCCCTTAAACCTGTAGAACTATCTAACTTTAACATAAAAATCCCACCAAACCATGAACCATAAGACATCCATAAGTTTCCGTCTTTATCATATAATACACAAGGATCAATGGCATTAGGTCCGTATGCTGAATTCCAAGCTCCATTTGACACATATCTTCTGTCTACAGTATTGGTTCCTGTAACTTTTTTATAGTCTGTCTCACCAGCTTGTGAAGAATTAGTAAACCCTGAATATACTATTGTTCCAGCATATGTATATGGTCCTTCTATCCTATCAGCTGTTGCAAGGGCAATAGAAGAATAGAACTTGTCCCCATTAACGCTCATATACATGCACCATTTTTTCATTTTTGTATTGTATATAACATCAGGAGCCCAAAGGTTTCCATTAATGTTATATGAATTACTTCCATGAGAAGCCCACTTACCTCCAACAGAAAATACCTTTGCATAATCATTATTAATATTTGTTTGGAAATACTTCCAAGATGTCAAATCAGATGAAACTGCATCTGATTTATGTGATCCAAAAAGATAATACTTACCATTAGCCTTTACAATTGATGGATCATGTACAGATATCCTTGAAGTCTTTAGCACAGCAGCTGAAGCAGCAAATGTATCAAATATTGGACCAAACTGAATTAGTGCTATTATTGATATCCCTAGCATAAATGATATGATTTTCTTTACTCTATTTTCCATCCTCTTCGATATAAAAATTATATCTTTCCCTCCTTTTTATTTTAATAACTTAACTCCAAAAAACTATAACCTTTTTTGCTGCTTCATCTACATATGTCATATATCTTATAGACCTTTCAAACTGACTTCTAGACATACTTATATCTTTAGAAGTATCCCACGGATTTACCACTATTACAGTATCTTTAGTTACACTTTTTATTGAATAAGAGTGACTTCCGTCTCCTAAAATCCCTTTACTTGGATCTGCTATACTAAAATCACACGCAGCCATAATACCTTTATTAGATTTGCACTTTGAAGCCATAGTATTCATCATGTTAGTTTTAGCAGTACCTCCATTAATAGTGGCTTGTCCAAATCCAGTCATTGTTGTAAACACATCACAAGCAAAACAACCATTATAAACATTCATAGCTTTTTGTAACCCAGCTTCTATAACTCTAGCATCAAGGTCACCACTTATGTATGCATTTGCCACATCAGTTTTTGATACTGTCTGCTTTCCAGCTCCGAAATTTAATGTATAACTACCGTTACTATTAACAGAAATCATTTTACTTAAAAGATTTTTACCAAATTTACTATTGCTTAATGCCTGTATTGCAGAAACAGCACCACAATCCCCAACACTTCCTTGGTGAAATGTACTTAGTATTCCATCAAGTTGTAATGTTGGATCACCTTTTGTCCCTGCATAAGCAGATACTGGTGTAAGTAGAGTGCTTAAAGCAATCCCTAAAGATAGACATGAAGTAATAACTTTCATTTTAATTTTTTTCATTTATAATCCCCCCATTTAAGTTTGTTATCAAGAATTTTTAAGTATTTTTATTAATAGAATACATTAATCTGACAACCACTCAAATAGTTTTGTCGTAAAATGAATAAATATAATCCTAAAGATTTATCTGTATTAAATTTTATAAATATAAAAAGATTGTTTCTCCAATTAATAATAGTAGAAACAATCTTTTTCTGTAATTTAACAAAAAGCTTATATACCTTAGATAAAACTTAATTTAATATGGTCCAATTTTAATTCAATATATAGGTTCATATACCATTGGAATAATAATTTCTTTACCATTAAGCTTTAAATTTGTATCTTTGGTAGAAATCTTATCAGAAAACAAATTAATTCCAACAGTATAAGCAGCATTTGCTATAGTGACAGGATCTTGAAAAACTGTACCTGTCATATATCCTTTTTTTATTAAGTCTTTTGCTTCATCTATTCCATCAAGTCCAAAAACAGGAATAGTTTTTAATTTATCCCCCATATTATATCCATACTTTTGAAGTGCTTCAATTGCACCAATTGCCATAGCATCATTATTTGAAATTATTGATTCTATTTTGTTGCCATACTTTAAAAAGAGTGAAGAAACCATATTCTTTGCCTCTTCTTTATCCCATTCAGCTGGTACTGATGCAAGTTCTTGTGTTTTTATACCTGAATTATTAATTGTACTAATAGAGTACCTACTTCTTTCGATTGTATAGGGACTAGTTTCTTTTCCCTTTATTATAATGTATTGTAATGTACCATCATTGTTTTTATCCATAGTGGTCTTATTATTTTTCCAAATATCTGCTATAAGCTTTCCTTGTGCAATCCCAGATCCTACTGCATCTGAAATAAGCACAAATGCCTTATTATATGTACTAAATGCATCTGTTTCTGGAATATCGGCAGCAATAAGAATTACTGGAATATTTTTTATCTTAAATTTCGAAAAAATTTCCTCTACCACATCTTTTCTTTTTTCAACCATATTTAATATTACAAAATCAAAATCACCTTCAATTGAATTGTTTATATTTTCTAACTGTGCAATATTATTTGATTTTGCATCAAAGAAAGTAAATTTAACTTTACTTTCGTTTTCTTTTTGTATATCCTCAAACCTTTTTCTTATTAATGAAAGAAAGATATCGTTATAACTATAAAATAATGCCGCTACTTTAAGTGGCCTTCCTGTAGGTATTTCAAAATAATTTTCTATAGCCTTTGGAGTAAAACTTGGTAACTGAATAATTAATATATTTAAAGTCATAATAAGTGCTAAAATCTTTTTAAACTTTTTCATTTTTGCCTCCATTAAGTTGTTAAATATATTATTTATTATGTACTTTAATATGTAAATATATATTAAACAATTCAAAGTTAAATAGAAAATTCATTAATTCAAGATTCAAAATCGCTATATTACGATAAATTTATTGTAAAATGGTAAGAATTTTATTATTATTACTACAATGCTTAGTTATAATTTACCAAATATATAATTAATATTAAGTATTATAAAAAATAAAAACTGGGGGGATGAAAAATGTTAAACAGAAAAAGAATTCTTACTACCTTAGTAGCATTAGTTATGACTAGTTCTTTAACGATGATTGGTAATACTGCTTCTGCTACAACAACTTTAAACGCACCAGGAAATACTTTTGCTGCACTAGCTTTAAGCAGCACACCAAAAATACTCAACTCAAATGCAACCGGCATCCATGACGGCTACAACTATGAACTGTGGAAGGATTATGGAAACACAAGCATGACTCTTAAAGCTGGTGGTTCATTCAGTTGTCGTTGGAGTAATATCGGGAATGCCTTATTCCGTAAAGGCAAGAAATTCAATGAAACTCAGACATACAAGCAACTTGGCAATATATCAGTAAACTTTAATTGCGACTACCAACCATCCGGCAACTCATATTTATGTGTATATGGATGGACAAGTAGTCCACTAGTAGAATATTATATAGTCGATAGTTGGGGAACTTGGAGACCACCTGGAGCATCACCAAAGGGCACTATTAACGTTGATGGTGGTACGTATGATATATATGAGACCCTAAGAGTGAACCAACCTTCCATTAAAGGAAATAGTACGACCTTTAAGCAATATTGGAGTGTACGTAGAACAAAACGCACAAGCGGAACCATATCTGTTAGCAAACACTTCGATGCTTGGGAGAGTAAGGGAATGAAGTTAGGAAAAATGTATGAAACAGCGTTTAATATCGAAGGATATCAAAGTAGTGGAAGCGCTGACGTACGTAATATGTCAATTAATATTGGCGGCAGATAGTAATATATTCTGGTGACAAAATTAGGTTTAGTGAAACATACTCAAAAAGGTGGATTCAAATTAACGAATCCACTTTTTTTTAATTTCATTTAAATAATTATAGTTAACATCAGAAAATGCAATATTGAAATTTTCACAAGACTACCTATATTCTAACTTTATGGTCTCCACCCGTCTTTGCCTGATAAAACATTAGCTTTAGTATACCTAGAAGCTTGGCTACTATTAAGTGCTTTTGACCAAGGTACTCTCTTTGATCTATTTGCACCAATACCTGTACATCCATACTCCTCAAGCAAAGCAGTGTTATTATTATTGTTATTCATTTTTAACCATCCTGCTGGGTTAACTGGTGCATTTAATTTGCAATTTATATATGACACATGGCAGTAGTCTCCATAAGTTCTTCCAAGATAAACTGTTGAAGGTGTTTTCCAACGAGGATTAGTACGAGATGTATAATTAACATCTCCATTAGCAGTTAAGGTACAATTTAAAAATACATATCCATACTTTTGTCCCTGAGGTGTATTAGCAGCTGTATACATGCCACCATCCCTTAACTCATTTAATGTACAATTATCAAATAATGCAGTAGCACCTCCCCAAATAAAATCAACACTACCTTGTATAAAACAATCCTTAAAATATACTCTAGATTTATCTACTCCATATGTATATGCACATAAGGTATCTTGTCCACTATAAAAATTACAATTATTAAAACTTATTCTATCTCCATATGTATAAACGCAAGATGCTTGAACATCTTTTCCTGTATCCTTTAAATGGCTATTTTCAAAGCTGATATTTTGTGCAATAAAATCATTTTCTCCAACTGTCAAAGCAGCACAATCTGCTGAGCCATATTTTCCTCCACCAGGTTTAGGATCCCCATTTGCAACATTATAAGTTAATTTCGTATTGTTTTTATTTTCACCTATTATACTTATATAAGGTTTTGAAATAGTAATCTTCTCTTTATAAACACCTTTTTTTACATGTATAGTCTTTCTTTTAGCATCATTAATCTTTGCTAGATAGTTATAAGCCTCTGTAATAGTTTTATAATTCCCACTACCATCTTTAGCAACAATAACATCATAAGTTGCTGCAGATGCCACTTGTTTTGGAATAATGCCTGCTCCTAAAAGTACAGACGCTACAAATAAAGTTGTTAAACTTTTTCTTAAAATATTTTTTTTCATAATTTATTTCCCCCTATTCAAATTTTATTACAATGCGACTTTTTATAAAAAACAGTAACATTTATTTCTCTTCCCTCTCCTCCTTCACTCAATAAATTCCAGTAAGTCAAATTAATCTTCAACAAACGCCTTTTGACTAAATATTCTCACAATAATAAATATAAATAAATGTTTTTGTCTTCAAATATTCAAAATAATTCGTAAAATACAAATTTTGAATAAATTAATTAAGGTATGAGAATTTTTCTCATACCTTAATCAAACTATAATAGTTATTTTTTCATGTTCTATTACATACACCACTTTATCAATGCATATAAATACACTCACTTATATTAAAAATGAAATTTTTAATATATCTATTTACCATTCCTAGTTACCCCTAATTTTATTGCTGTATTAATGACTGCATCGCTAACAGCATTGCTAACTTCCTCATTAAATGCACTTGGTATTATGTACTCCTCGTTTAATTCATTATCTTTTACCAAATTTGCAAGCCCTTTAGCAGCCTCAATTTTCATTTCATCGGAGATATCCTTGACTCTTGCACTTAAAGCACCTTTAAAAATTCCTGGAAAAACTAATACATTATTAATTTGATTTGGAAAATCTGCTCTTCCTGTACCAATAATTCTAGCTCCTGCTTCTTTTGCTTCATCTGGCATTATTTCAGGTGTTGGATTAGCTAAAGCAAAAATTATACTATCCTTATTCATACTTTGAACCATTTCTTTAGTTACTGTATTACCAGCTGAAACACCTATAAAAACATCTGCATTTTTAATTGCATCTTCTAACTTCCCTTTTTCTAAATTTCTATTAGTAACATTTGCAATCTTTTGTTGTGGTTCATTTAATGTTGTATCTCCTTCCACAACTATACCATTGATATCACATAATATGGAACAAACATATTCATCAATAGCTTGTGCTACCTTTTTAGATACTCTTACAGCTTCAACGACAGTCTTTGCCCCAGTTACCACATCCCCTGATGCAAACACTCCTTTTCTACTCGTCCTACCAAACTCATCTACTTCTACTAAGCCGGTATTTTTAACGTCTATTCCAATTGTGTTTGAAATAATATTTGAACGTGGCCCTTGTTCTATAGCTAAAATTACTAAATCTGCCTTAAATATTTCTTCTGATGATTCTATATTTTCTGGCCCTTCCCTAAACATTATATTAACATCTTGGCAACCATTTCTAAGGGCTGTTCTTGCAACATCCATTGCTACATTACCAGCTCCAACTATGCATACTCTTTTCCCTAATTTATACACACGAGAATTCTTTAAATAATCAATAGCATAGTGAACATTTCCAAAAGTTTCACCCTTTATTCCTAATAACCTAGGTTTCCAAACACCTGTACCAATAAATATAGCTTTATATCCATCTCTGAAAATATCATCAATTGTTATAGTTGCTCCAATTAAAGTATTAGACCTTATTTTAATTCCCATGTGGATTAATTTATATTTTAGCTTTTCTAGAACACTTTTAGGTAATCTAAATTCTGGAATACCATACCATAAAACTCCACCTATATTATTAGAATATCTCAAGAAAAAAATCACACACTTGTAAAATAACATTATTTATGTTAAAATTAGTCAAAAGATTAAGGAGGAATTATTATGAAAAAAAATTTTTTAGCAAAAATTGTTTTAGCAGGACTATTATGCATTAGCATGATACCTGTAGCAGCTAGTTCACACTACAAAACTTTAAAATTGAATCAATCAAATGCAGCTCTTCAACCACATCAACAAGTAACTGATATGGGATATCGTGCAAAAAATCATGATGATAAAGAGATAGCAATTTTAGCACAAGACATGCAAAATACTTCAAAAATTGATATGCGTGCACTAGATGCTAATAAAAATGTTATGTTGGATTGGAAAAAGATTCAAAAATATGCTTATTGGCAAAATTGGACTATTGATCCTGCTGCAGGAACATCTATACAAAGGGGATCTTTAGTAGATATTCAGCTTCGTGACCATTTTGATCACAGACATACAAGTTATATTGTTCGTGGTGAACTAGACTACCAATAATAAATTTGGTATTAATTTAGGACATGCACTAAAACAATTTAATTGTAAAAAGAGAGCTTTTAAAGCTCTCTTTTTACAATAAAAATAGGAGGAAAATATGAAAAATGAATTAAAAATAGAATTTAGTAGATGTCTTAATAGTAAAAAGTTTAAATACTGTTTTTGTATTTTGTTTTCGTTATCAATTTTATCATATGCTATGTTATTCAAAGAAACATTCAATCGTAATTCATTAGAATTGCAAAAAGCAACAGATTACAGTATGATAATTAATTCTAGTGATATAAGAAGTGTGTTTTTAACATTTATATTAATTGCTCCAGTGTTATGTGTTTTAATGTATAGTGATACATTTATAGAACAGAGAGAAAATAACATGTATACAATGTTTTTGCTAAGAATAAGCAAGAGAAAATATATATTAGCAAAAGCAATCACAATATTTGTAGTTACATTTGTTTCTATATTTTTTATACTTGGATTTAATGAAATATTAACGTGGATATCTATACCTAATATAGGGGTTAGTACAAAACAGCCTGCATACTTAGCAATTCAAACTAACAAAGCAGAGTTCTTTTTACAAAATATTTACGATAAGTTTCCTCATTTATACAATTTCATTATTATAGCAATCACTGCATTATTTTGTTCAATATCTTCATTAATAGCATTTAATTTATCAATGATATTTAAAATAAATAAAATAATAATGATTATTATAACTTTTTTAATAATTAATGGAACCGAGATGTTATTACCTGAAGATTATGAAATGCAAATGTATATTCAAACTTGGCCATCTGAATTCAAAAATTTTCTAATTGTATTATCTGTTTGGACATTAGTAACATTGGTTACTTTGATAATAGGAATAAATAAGGAAATTGTTTAATTACAGTAAGAAGGGAGAATATATAGTTTATGAATACATATTTAAAGAAAGCATTATTAGATATTAAATCTATTTTTTTATTTATATTTATATTTATTATTTTAATATATAATTTTTCAACTGCTACAACTGAAGATTATAGTAATTTTGCTATTTATGATATTGGTGTAGGCTTTTTTAGTCGGATAGGTGCGTTTATGTTAGCATACTTATTATTACTATGTATACTTATAAATTATTATGATAAAGATTATGTAATGATTAGATTTGTAACTACAGAAAAATGGAGATCATCTATAATAAAAGATCAAATATTTTTGGCAATAATTTTTACAATTGTGTTAAATATAGTTCCAATAATATATATAGTTCTAAATGCTTCTATTATAGAATATTCTAGTTGGAAGCTATACTTGATACTTAATACAATAACTCAAACAGCTGCATTTATGGCAGTAGGTTTTTTTACTACATTTGTGTATTTTAAGACATTGAATCTAAAATTGTCTATAGTAATTCCTTTTGTAGTTTACTCAATATTAAACTTAATTGATAACTTTTTACTAAATCAGTATCTTAATATTTCTGCAAGTTTTACAATACCTTGTAGCTCCAATGATTTTATTATTTTTGAAATATGCAGAAAAACATTAATCGTATTATTGATTTTTTATATAATAACTACATCAATTAAGAAAAAAAGAGATATGTTTATTTTTGAAGATTAACTAGGAGGAATTATGAGTTACATTGAATTAAAAAATGTTAGCAAAGTTTTTAAAGATGTTAAAATCTTAGATAATGTAAATTTATCATTAGAAAAAGGGAAAATATATGGCTTCTTAGGAAATAACGGATCAGGAAAAACAATGTTATTTAGAACTATTGCTGGATTAATTAGGCCTACAAGTGGTGAGGTTTTAATTAATAACAAGATACTTGGTAATGAAATAGATTTTCCTGAATCATGTGGTATAACTATTGAAAACACAGGTTTTTGGAATGATCAAACTGGATTTAATAACTTAAGAAATATAGCAAATATAAAGAAAATAATAGATGATTCTACTATAAAAAACTCAATGGAAAGAATTGGACTAAATCCACAGGATAAAAGAAAGTTTCGAAAATACTCATTGGGAATGAAACAAAAATTAGCTTTAGTACAAGCTTTTATGGAATCACAAGATCTTATTATATTAGATGAACCTACTAATTCTTTAGATGAAGAGTCAACAATTAAAGTAAGAAATATACTAAGAGAAGAAAGGGATAGAGGAGCAACTATTTTAATAGCTAGTCATATTAATGAAGATATTGAGCAACTAGCTAATAAAAAGTTTAAAGTTGATCTTGGTAAGGTATATGAAATCTAATTTGAAAAAGAACTTATTTTATATAATTATTTTTTTAATAATACTCATATGTATAATATCCTCATTAATATTAAGATCTTCAATTATAAAATATGATTATAACAGATTTCTATCAGAAAGAAATCAATATTTATATCATCCATACAAAGATTTAAAATCTTCAAGTGGAGTATTTAGTGATATAACTAATGAGAATTACATTGACATGAATAATTTTTCTGATTATATAGTAAAGGGAGTGTCAACTGGAGAACATGAAATTTTGGAAGGGGCAGTTTTAACCCAAATTAGAATTACTAAAGTTATTAAAGGAAACATTGACAAAGAAACCATCTACATTTATGAACCTATTTCTGTAAAAATGGCGAAAAATAGTTTTAGATTTCTTTCGTCTATTTTAGGATACAATTTTATTAAAGATGGTCAAGAATATTTATTTTGTATAAATGATTTTTCTAATATTAAACAACATGTTTATACTGAGAAAGAAAAAAATTCATATATATATAAAAGTCCACTCTTGGCTAAATTTCCTATGAAATATAATGATTCAGATTTTAAAATAATTAATGAAGATGAATTTAATAAAAATAATAACTACAATGAATATAATAGTTACGAACAAATATTTTCATCTGAAAAAAATAAGGAATTATATTTTAAATGCAGAGAGCAACTAATGCAAATGATTGACTAAAAATTTATAAATCGTTTAAAACTATTAAATTTCAAGCCATTTATAAAATCTAAAAATAAATACTCTACAAAATTGTATTGATATATCTTTTTTATACTTAAGCCGTAGCAAGACTCTCTTTCTTTTCAAGAGTCTTGCTAAAATCTCATCTATTTTTTCTTCACCACCAACCAATTCGCTATCTTTAAAATTTCAAGAAGCATTTCTGCATATTACAGTGAAATATTATATACTAGCTCTTTCACAAAACTATTTCAATATTTACTAGTAGTTAAACTATTTTATGTAATAAAAACCTTTAAAACTTAATGTATAAATAGTAAAATATACATTATTAAACCAAGTTTAACCATAATATTTTATTTACTCACCCCTACTCTTTCCTAATTCATTTCTTTAGGTCCATTAATTCATTAATTTAAATACTTTTTCTAATAGAAAGGTGTGATTAATTTTATGTCTGTATCATTTATTACTAAAAAAGCGTTAGCTAATTCTTTAAAATTGCTCATGAAAGAAAATTTAATAAGCAAAATAACTGTAAAAATGGTTACTGATACATGTGGAGTTTCAAGACATACATTTTATAATCACTTCCACGATGTATATGACTTGCTTGAATGGATATTTGAAAATGAAGTTATAGATGAACTTGATGAATGTTGCAACTTATCAAACTGGAAAAATGGAGTTTGTCTTGTTCTCCGATATACCTTAGATAACAAATCTATATGTATTAATACTTGCAAATCACTCGGTCGTGAACTCCTTGAAGTATTTTTACAAAAAACTTTTCATAAAGTGCTAATAGGTGTTATTGCAGAAATAACTCAAAATATGGACGTTGATGAAAAAATAAAAAATCAGGTAGCTACATTTTTTGCCTATGCTATAACTGGCGAATTTTTACATTGGATTAATAGTGGATTAATAGAGAAAAAAGAAGATATTGCTGACAGAATTGAAATAATGCTAGATGGTACCATTTTAAGAATTATGACGACTAATAAGAAATAAATTACACATTTCTTTAAATATGTGCAATTTTTTCACATATTACATTTCTGTCCATTGAACATAATCTTCACTAAACTGTAAAATATAGGTATATTAAATATCTATATTTTATTTGTTTAAGAAAGGAAGTAGTTTTATGAATAATTATCAAAGAATTAATCCAATTAAACCAAAGAATATTGAATCAAGAAAAGCATACTTAATAGGAGGTGGAATAGGTTCCTTATCAGCAGCAGCTTTTTTAATAAAAGACGGCCATATGCCAGGAAATAACATTCATGTGATTGAACAGCTTGATATCCTTGGAGGTTCAATGGATGGCGCAGGAACTGCAGAAAAAGGCTATACTGCAAGAGGCGGTAGAGAAATAGAAGAACATTTTGAATGCTTTATGGAGCTTTATAGTTTCATTCCTTCTTTAACTGATAAAAACAGAAGCGTATTAGATGAATTTCGCGAACTTAATATAGAAGAACCAATTGAATCCCACTGCAGATTAGTACACAATCAAGGAGAGAAGTCAGACTTTTCAACTCTTGGATTATCAAAGGGACATGCTATGGAGCTTACAAAACTTCATTTGTCTACAGAGGAAGCCCTAGGTTCAACTACTATAGAAGAATTTTTTACTCCTAGTTTCTTCAATACAAACTTCTGGTATTTCTGGGCAACCATGTTTGCATTTGAAAAATGGCATAGTGTCGTTGAAGTAAAACGTTATATGGAAAGATTCATGCATTTAATAGGTGGTATGAATAAATTAAAAGGTATACTTCACACTGAATATAATCAATATGATTCTTTAATACTTCCTCTTATTACATGGCTTAAAGATCAAGGTGTATGCTTTGATAGCTGCTGTAAAGCTACAGATATTGATTTTGATTTTACAAATAATCAAAAGATTGCAAAAGCAATTCACTATACTAAAGATGGTAAAAATGAAATCATTAATGTAAATGAAGATGATATTGTATTATTTACTAACGGATCTATGACAGAAAACACAACAAGGGGCGACATTGATCATCCTGCTATTATAAATAGATCAGAAGATAAAGGTTGTTTTAGTTTATGGGAAAAGCTAGCAAAGAAGTCACCTGACTTTGGACACCCTGAAAAATTCTGTACTAATATAGATAAATCAAAATGGATGTCCTTTACTGTTACCTTAAAGGATGATGACATTGTCTTCCCTCATATTTATAATCTTACAGGAGATAAGCCTGGTATGGGTGGTTTAGTTACAATAAAGGATTCTAACTGGTTTATGAGCTGGGTTGTACCAAAACATCCACACTTTATTAATCAACCTGATAACGTAAAAGTTCTTTGGGCATATGCATTAAATCTTGATGTACCAGGAAACTATATTAAAAAGACATATTCAGATTGTACAGGCCGTGAAATGTTTGAAGAACTCCTTTACCACATGGGATTAGAAGATAAGATTCCTGAAATTCTATCTCATACAGTAAACGTAATTCCTAGCATGATGCCTTACATCACTGCACAATTTATGCCTCGTGTTCCAGGCGATAGACCTAATGTAATTCCAGAAGGAAGTAAAAACTTTGGTTTCCTAGGACAATTTGCAGAAGTTCCTGAAGACTGCGTATTCACAGTAGAATATTCAGTAAGAAGTGCACTTATGGCTGTATATGGATTACTAGGTCTTGAGAAAACATTAGATCCTGTATATCCAAGCAAATATGATATTCGTGTATTAATTAATGCAGCAAAAACTTGTCTTGGTATTGATAAACTTCCACTTAAGAATATACCACTAGGTGAATTTTTTAAGAATACAGAAATTGAAAAATTACTATAATTCATAAAGCTTGAAGGAATACTTAGAGATCTAAGTATTCCTTCAAGTTTTATTTACATACTATATTTCTTTTTTAGATTACTTTCCCAAAAAGGTTTTTATTCCAACCAAAATAATGAATATACCAAAAGCTTTTTTCATTATGTTCATAGGAAGAATATTAGCTAATTGACCTCCGAATTTAGCTGCAATTAACATAGTAATACAAATAACTATACCAGCAACTATATTTGTATTTCCTTTCTTATAATATTCCATAAATGCAAGTATCCCAACAGGTGGAAGCATAGCCACCAAAGAAGTTCCCTGAGCTTGTAATTGAGAAAATCCTTTTAAAAACATTAATGCTGGAATAATTATTATTCCTCCTCCAATCCCAAATAATCCACTTAAAGTGCCTGCTGCAATACCAATTACTGCATAAATTAATACATCTAGCATTATTCTCCTCCTTTATTTATTATAAAAATTTCATATTATATTTCACAATTATTAGCTTTTTCATTTTATGATAGTAATCCCTCTTACTCTTATTCTACCCATTAACTTCTATCTCATAGTAATTAAATATATTCTTTGTTTATATAATTAAAAATTAAAACTAGACCTCTCTAAATAAAAAAGTCGTAATCGGCTCTATATCATTCTTAAAAGGCCATGCACTCCACTTCTATTATGATACAATATTACATAATATACAAATTAAACTAAATCAAGGAGGTAATTATGTTAAAATCTAAAATTACAAAAACAATTATTAAATTTATAATACCAATTTTTATTTTATCGTCCATGTCAACATTTAAAGTTCATGCTGAAGAAACAAAAACAGCTGAAACAAAGTTTTTAGGAAACATTTTTGATAACACTGCTCCTTCAGACTTTGCTAACTACTGGAATCAAGTCACTCCAGAAAATGGAACAAAGTGGGGTTCTGTAGAACAAACTCAAGATAATATGAGTTGGAATTGGGCTGATAAAGATTATAACTATGCAAAGACTAACAACTTCCCATTTAAATTCCATACCTTAGTATGGGGAAGTCAACAACCAAAGTGGATAGATTCACTTTCAGCTACCGATCAAAAGGGAGAAGTTGAAGAATGGATTCAAGCTGCTGGAGAAAGATACCCTAATTCCGATTTTGTAGATGTTGTAAATGAACCATTACATGCAAAACCATCATATAAAGATGCAATAGGCGGTGATGGTTCTACAGGATGGGACTGGATAATTTGGTCATTTGAACAAGCAAAAAAAGCCTTTCCAAATTCAAAATTATTAATTAATGAATATGGAATTATAGGTGATCCAGCTGCAGCAAAACAATATGTTCAAATTATAAATATACTAAAAGAAAAAGGTCTAATCGATGGAATAGGAATACAATGCCATCAATTCAATGTAGACACTGTTTCTGTAAAAACAATGAATGATGTTCTAGGAATATTAGATACAACAGGTTTACCAATATACGTATCAGAACTTGATATAACTGGTGATGATGCTACTCAATTAGCAAGATATAAAGAAAAATTTCCTGTTCTTTGGGAACATAAATCTGTTAAAGGTATAACATTATGGGGTTATATCCAAGGTAAAACATGGAAAGATAATACTCATTTAGTTACTACTACAGGTGAAGAACGCCCAGCTCTTAAATGGTTAAAATACTATGTAAGTGGAGCTCCAGATACTGAAGCACCAACTGCACCTACAGGATTAACAAATACATCAAAGACTTCTAATTCTATTAGTCTTTCTTGGACAGCCTCTAGTGATAATGTTGGAGTAGGAACATATGATATTTATAACGGTGAAAAGTTAGTTGGATCGACTTCATCAACAAGTTACACAGTAACAGGATTAAGTCCAAGCACTGATTATAGCTTTACTGTAAAGGCTAAAGATATGTCTGGTAATGAATCTCCAGCAAGTGATGCAATAACTGCAACTACAGCTGATTCTTCTGTGGCACCTTTAAGCGATATTGTTGTAGCATATAATGTTAATAGCTGGGGTGATGGTGGTACTGTTAATGTAACAATAAAAAATACTGGCAAAACTGATATAAATGGATGGACATTAGATTGGACTCTTCCTGAAAACCAAAGCATAGCTAACCTTTGGTGTGGAAGCTACACAACTAGTGGAAACTCAGTATCAGTTAAAGATGCAGGCTGGAATGGACATATTGCTGCCAATGGCGGAACTGCTACATTTGGTTTCAATATAAACTTTAACGGCTCTTCTGAAAAGCCTACTGAATTCACTATTAATGGACTAAAATGTCAAGTCCAATAATATATAAATCTTTTTAAGTATTAATATAAAGCTGATGTTTTTTCACCCTAAAACATCAGCTTTATATGCTTTTACTTCTTATATTATCTAATTTCCTGCTTAACTTTGAACTTTTCTTTGCCAAATAACTTTCTTCCTTCACTACGTTTGTGTAATACAATGACATTTTTATCCCTTACACCTTCTAAAATCTCATAATATCTTTTTCTATTATTTTTATTAAAATTCCATACCCACTTTAAAAATTCTATATCAAATTTTTCTGGACAACTTTCACCCATATCTGCACGAGTTTTACCATAATTGCTTATTACTCTTTTTATAACTCCAAGTAAGCAAGTAATTCGAGAATAATCTAAATAAATAACGGTATTACATCTATTTAATCTTTTGGGAATTGTCCTATTGAAATTTCCATCAATGATCCAAGAATCTTTAATAAGTTCTTTGTCAAGCAATTGATCAAATTCTTCTTTAGAAACAGATTTCCATCCAGCTCTCCAAAATAATTTATCTAAATGTATAACTGGAATATCCATCATTTCTCCAAGATTTCTTGCTAATGTGGATTTTCCACTTCCACCACAGCCAATTATCATTATCCTTTTATTCTCCATTTTTTTATCTCCTGTCTAGCTTAATTCAAAAACTCATATATCTGTGAAATGAATCACTTACTTTATATGGATATTTTACCATAAGATAACTTATTTTTCAGATAAGTCTGCTGATGGCCCAAACACTTCATAATTTATGGATGATTTATCAGTCACTATATTAGTTAAACATATATATATATGTTTCATAAAACCTAATGGTCCACAAAAATAAAATTCGCCATCCTTTGGTAAGCTTTTTTCAATCCACTCATTTGATACAAATCCTAAATGATCATAATCAACTCCAATTTTATCTTTATCCAAAGGTTCTGAATAAAATACTTCCGTTTGCACATTATTATTCTCTTTGACTATCTTCTTAATTTCTGACTTAAATGTATGGGCTGAAGAATTCAAAACTGCTTGAACAAATATTATTTCTCTTCCCGAATTAGATGCTTCATATAGCATTGACATCACTGGAGTAATTCCAATTCCACCACTCATTAAAATTAACGGTCTATTGCTATCCTTAAGTATGAATTGACCTAGTGGCTCTGATATTTCTAGCACGTCACCTTCAAATACATTATCATGCAAATATCTAGATACTAACCCCTTTTCTTCTCTTTTAACGCTTATTCTATAAAAATCTTCACCTGGTTTCATAGACAAACTATATTGTCTAACTTCATCTACACCGTCTATATTTAGTTTAACAGCAATAAATTGTCCCGCCTTATGCTTTTTTAATTGTACTTTCTCTATAGATTTTAAATAGAAAGATGTTACAACATCATTTTCTTTAACCTTCTTTTCAACCTTAAATCTTTTATATATACCATCTTCTTTATTTTCAAATACTTCTTCAAACTTATCTGCTCCAGCCTTACAAATTGGACATATCTCTGGAACTTCATATCCTTCATAAATATATCCACAAATTAAACATACAAATTTTCTCATAACCTTTCCTCCATAAACTCAAAATTTTTATTAGGATTTTTCACTTATTGTGTGTTATATTATAAAATTATACATTTTCCTTCATTGATAATCAATAATTATTATTATAAAATATTAAATTCTCACAACTTTTTATAATCTTCCATTACCTCAGCTACTGAGTATAATGCCAAGCGCAATAGTTTAAATTAACCTTTAAAAAGTATTATATCTATATAAATATTCATTTATAAACTTCTGTATTAAATAAATGTTGTTATCTTATTATAAAAATATTTTTACGCACTCATTTATATGCAATCTACTTTTATGCTTTTAATTATTACCAACATTTTTTTAATACACATCACTAATAAATAGAAAAACAGCAATGACAAATTACTATCATTGCTGTTTTCCTATTATTTATTTACATTTGTCCATATTTTATATTCAACATTTGGATTTACACCCTTTTGCTTAAATAAATCACTTACAGTTACAAATTTAAATCTTTTGTCTTGTAACCCCTTGATTATCCCATCAAGAGCATCAACTGTTTGTGTATTTCCATATAAGTCATGAAGAAGTATAATATCCCCATCTTTTGCACTACTTAAAATAGTTTTTTCTCTAGATTGTGCACTAACAGATGAATCCCAATCTGTGCAGTTTATTCCGCAGATAAATGGCATGTCTATATTTTCATACATTGTATTATTAACTGCTATATATGGTGGTCTGAAAAACTTTGGTCTTACTCCAACCATATTAAATATTCTATCACTTGTTTTTTGAATTTCATCTTTTATATTACTACCAGACATCTCATTCATATATGAATGACTCCAAGAATGATTGTTTATTTCACACCCTTGCTTTAACTCTCTTTCTAAAATAGACTTTGTTTCATCTGTGATATTTGAACCAATCAAAAAGAAAGAAGCTGGCACATTATGCTTTTGTAGCTTGTCTAATACTAATGCTGTAACATTACTTGGTCCATCATCAAAAGTTAATGCCACTAGTTTATCACCAGTAGGATTTGTTGTTCCTCCATCATACACTTTCCATACACCCCATTGTCCTGTAGTTCCTGGAGTCTGACCTAATGTCCACCATTGTGCTATCCAGAGTTTTCCTCCATAGGACACAATGTTTCCAGTGTTATAAATTGTGTTTGCATTCCATTCCGAATAACTTTCTGCCGCCATAGCTATTTGTATATTCTTACCTCCTTGAGTAGGTAAATTGAATGGAAGTAAAGTAGCAAATGTAAATATTAATATCAATAATAAACCTTGAATTTTCTTCATTACTCTCCCCCCAATTAATGTAGAAATGAAAATGAAGAATATACATAAAACATTTTATATACTATTCTTCATTCTCATAACTTAATTCTCTACTATCTAATCTCTATCAACTTCTGCCATAGCGCAAACAAATGGTGAGTTCCAATAGATGTCTACTTCATTAGTAGAATAACTCTCTTGATTATCAATATAGCATCTAGCAGGAGCTAGTCCATCTAATTCAGCTACTGCTGTTGGATCTTCTAACCCACTATTTGGTCCACCTGCAATCATACCTGGCACTGCCTTTTCTTGTACTATAGATGGTCTATGATGTGGATGTTTCATAGAATCTGTACCATAACCTGAAACAAAGCATTTACCTAATGAATTTTTACCAAAGCAATAGTTAATATGTTCTTTTGCATATTCTAAATACTCTTCATTAGGAAAAATCTTATAAGCCTTTGCAAGGAATATAGCATTATTATTTACATTCATATTGCTTCCCCAGTAATAACCTTTTGTTCCACTTGGAATGTTGTATCCATCATTCTTGTCTAAACATACAATATGTTGAGCCTCATTTATAATGTAATTTCTAATATTGCCAGCTACATTTTGATCAGCACCTTTAGCTGATATATATGCCAAATTACCGAAGTCTCCAACACTTTGCCAACCTAATCCTGAACTAATCTTTTTATTTTCTAATGCTTTAAAGGCATCGTCATATTTACTATCCCCTGTTGCTTTGAAAAGCTGAGCTGCAGCCCAATATCTTTCATCAGTATCATCATTGTCCTCGTATGCTCCAGTAACAATACCTGTTGGATTTGAAACAGGAGTATTTGGTTTATCTTTTAAGTATGCCCAAGCTTTTTCTCCTGCTGCTAAACATTTTTCTGCTAAGGATGGGTCTATATCCTTAAAGTTTTCATATCCCATTGCCATAACTGCTGCAAAGTCTCCTGTTGCAGTTGTTGAGATAGGACATACAATAAGTTCAGCTGTTTCGTCTTGTGGCATTACATGACCTGGGAAACCGGCACATGTTACTTTATGATAAACACCACCACTTGTTTGATCCTGCATTTTTAATAACCACTGTAATTGATATTTTATTTCATCTAAAACATCTGGGATGCCATTTCCACTTTCAGGAATATTGAAATCATCTCCAAAAGCAGCTTTATTGTCATTGTAAGCTGTCAAAAGGTCTGCTGCTGCTGTTGAAGTAGCAACTACATAACGTCCATAATCACCTGCATCATGCCAACCACCAGACACATCTATTTTTTGATCTGTTCCATATATTCTAGCTAAATCTGTGTGACAAGCTGGATGTGCCCATTTACCACCTAAACTTTCTGGTATCTCTTGTCCACATCTTTGCATATAGAAAAATCTTACTGCATCTTTAAATACATTCTTATAAACATCTTGTCCTATAGTAAACTTATAAGAACTACCTAGTCCATCAGTCTCAATAGTATAAGTACCTGGTGTTTTTACAGATGAAAAATCACCAAATCTGTCTGTCTCACCTGCTGCCTCATTGTTAATTGACCCATTAATATAGCCCTCATAAACTACCTCTTTCGTGCTAGTTGAAACGACTCTAAATTTACGATCTTCACTAGCTGCCCTAAATACAATCTTTTTCTTATCCTCTGGTTTATATCCTAATTGATTTAAAACAATTTTTTGCTCTACTTTTGGAGCATCATCTTCATCATAAGTTACTCCAGTATCATCAAGAAGAACTAATTTAACATTATCAATTTTAATAGAATGTTCTGGAAGATCTCCTCCCCCTACATTTCCAAAATTAAATGCAAGTCTTGGAGCTTTATCATTGTCCTCTGTCATAGTAAAATCATCTGATACTTTTTGAACTTTGCTAGTTGTATCTATTTTCCCATAAGTATAAGAACGATAATCTCCCTTATTACGCTGAATTGTATATTCTACTTTTCTATCAGTTGTTGAACTTATATCAAACTCTAAGTGATATTTCCCATTTTTAAGCATCTTAAAGCCATCATAATAAACTTGCAGACTATATGATACATTTCCACAATTATCTACTTCTGCATTAAGAGCACCATCTTGCTGTGATACTTTGCCAACACCGCCATCTGTTGTGTAATTTCCCCATCCCTTTAGATTTGTATCAAAATTTCCATTCTTAACTAAATTAGTATCAGCCTGAGTGGCCTTTGCAACTGTTTGAAAACTACTATTACCAACAAGCATACTTATGGATAATGCTATACCTGCTAATAATGAAATTATCTTTTTTGTTTTCATGATTTATTCCCCCTAATTTTTATATATTTATAATTTCATGTTCTCACAAGATGAAAATTAAATAAATACTAATTTCACAAAACATACAATTTTACTCATCAATTACAAACATAGCAATTATTCCAGTTTACGACAAAAAAACATATCTTTCATGAAATTATTGTCTTCTTTAATCTAAATAAAAAATAAACCCAGTAGTTAGCTTAAAATTGCTTTCTACTAAGGTTTATAAATTTTTCTACTTTTAATATATAACTAATGTCCTAAAATCAATCTTTGTCTACATTCTGATCTTTGAAATGATGACATTTTAGTTATGTTTTTTTCCATCCATTTTCTTTGTGCATAAGAGAACCTTGTTCCAAAGAATAACAAAAATTGATTGTTGTAATATTCATTTTCAAGTCCGTATTTCGATTCAGTGAATTTAACATAACCTAAAGCTTCTAATAATGCTGTATCATGAAGATAAATCTGTTTTTCTTCATCAAATAGCTTTAAATCTAAGCCTTTTTCTAAATGTGATGCTAAAAGATTATGTTTAGACTCCCCACACCTGTAAAAATCTCCTTCTCTTGATAACCACCCACATATACCTATCTTCTCCATCTTATTAATAGGATAGATACTTATAATATCCTCCTATTTTCCACCTACCTCTCGTCCATAACTATCTCTAATAAAATATAAAACTTATTAATTAATTATCGTCACATTTCTTCAAAAATTTTAGTTCCATTTTAATTTTTTTTACCATAACTGTGCTATAAAATCTTCTCTTCATAAATTATCTAAGTATATTTTGATTTTAAAATATAAAACTAATACTGATATGGAGGTGTTAATTATGAGTAGAAGACCTTTAGTTCCTGGAGCTAAGGAAAAGTTAAATAAGTTAAAAGCAGAATTTGCAAACGAAAATGGTATAAATCTTAATGATGAAAGCTATAAAGGTAATGTTACTTCAAGGGATAATGGACATGTCGTTGGAAGTATTGGTGGATTAATGACAAAAAAAATGATAGAAGAATATGAAAAAGGATTGGTTAATAAAAAGTAATTTTTTATGCATAGCTTTAATAGCATATTATACAATATCTTTCTACAGCCTATCAAAGCTTATGTACTTATTATTCTAATTTTAAGACTGTTAAGTCTATTAAAAAACTACCTCTATGAAAAATCATAAAGGTAGTTTTCTTACTTATTCTAAATTTTCTCCATTTGATTCTATAACTTTTTTATACCAATAGAAGCTCTTCTTAGGTTTTCTTTCTAATGTTCCAGTTCCTTCATTATCTTTATCTACATATATAAAACCATAACGTTTTTTCATTTCCCCTGTAGATGCGCTTACTAAGTCTATGCATCCCCACATAGTGTAGCCCATAAGGTCAACTCCATCCTTAACAGCTTCATTCATTTCTACTATGTGATCTCTTAAATAATCTATTCTATAATCATCATTAATAGTTCCATCTTCTTCTACAACATCTACTGCTCCTAGCCCATTTTCAACTACCATTACTGGGATTTGATATCTGTCATAAATATGATTTAAAGTCCATCTTAATCCCTTAGGATCAATTTGCCATCCCCAATCTGAAGCCTTTAAATATGGATTTTTTATTCCTCCTAGTAGATTTCCTGAAGTTTCTTGCTTTTCTGGGTCTGTACTTACAGCATTAGACATATAGTAACTAAATGAATAGAAATCTACACATCCTTCTCTTAATATATTCTCATCATCTTTTTCCATTCTTATCTTTATATTATTTTCTTCAAAGTAACGCTTAGCAAAACCTGGATAATGTCCTCTTACTTGTACATCGCCACATAACCCATTTTGTATCTGGTCCTTTTGTTGTGCTAATAATATATCATCTGGATTACATGTATATGGATATAATGTCATATAGGCAATCATACATCCTATTTTAAAATCTGGGTTTATTTCATGTCCTAATTTAACTGCTTTAGCACTTGCTATAAATTGATGATGAAGTGCTTGAAATCTTAGCTGATCAGAATTTTCTCCTTCTTTAACTAATATTCCGCCTCCCATAAAAGCTCCAAAATCTATTGTTAAGCAGTTAATTTCATTAAATGTTAGCCAATATTTAACCTTATTTTTATACCTTTTAAATATTGTTTCGCAATATCTTATATAACAATCAATTACTTCCCTTGAAGCCCATCCATTGTACTTTTTTGTAAGACCAAAAGGTGTTTCATAGTGAGATATAGTTACTAATGGTTCTATATTATATTTTTTCAATTCATCGAATACGTTATCATAAAACTTCAAGCCTTCTTCACTTGGTTCTAAATCATCACCATTTGGAAATATCCTAGACCAATTTATTGACATTCTAAAAGTCTTAAAGCCCATTTCCCCGAACATTTTTATATCTTCCTTATAGTGTCCATAAAAATCTATAGCTTCATGACTTGGATAGTATGTTCCTTCTTCAAGTTCTGGAGTTATACGTCTAGGTGTAGTATGTGTTCCACCTGTCATTACATCTGCTGTACTCAATCCCTTTCCACCTGCGTTCCATCCACCTTCAAATTGATTTGCGGCGGTTGCACCTCCCCATAGGAATCCTTCTTTAAATTTATTCATATTTGAACCTCCTATTTCTTATTTGTTTTATATATTAATCATAAGAAAATATAACTATGTTTTCAAATATAATAACTTACATCTGTATAGGTACAGATTAATAATAACAAAAAAATCCTCTAAATAATATTAGAGGATTTTTTAGTTCCTATATTTTAAACGTAGATACAAGATTATTAAGTTGATCTACACTATCCTTGATAGAAATAGTTAAATCTATTATATCTTTTGTCATTTCTACTACGTTAGATGTTTTTTCAGCTATACTTGAAGTACCTTCTGCGCCTTCATTTGTTGCTAAGCTTACCCCGCTTAACTCTCTTGTAATATCTTCAACAAGTAAGCTTATCTGTTCTGTTGCTTTACTGAAATCAGTTGATAAATTATAAATTCTTTGTGCATCTTCATTATACTTTTCTCCAGTTTCCACCATTGAATTGTAACCATCTTTTACTTGCTTATCAACAAATTCTAGTATTTCGCTGGAACTTTCAGTAAGGTTTTCCACAGAATTAAGAACAATTTGTGTTATTCTTTGTATTTCATTAACAGTATTAGTCGAATCCTCTGCAAGCTTTCTTATTTCATCCGCTACCACGGCAAAGCCTTTTCCAGCTTCCCCTGCTCTAGCAGCTTCTATTGCTGCATTTAAGGCTAGAAGATTTGTTTGTGATGTAATATCTAATATTGCTTCTGATAAAACTTTTATCTGTTCAACAGATTTTGATTGTTCTATTGCATCTCTTAAGTTCTTATTAGTTGTTAAATATATTTCACCTGCATTTTTCTGAGATGCTAGTGCATTTGATTTAACTTCATTTGCTCTATTACTTATGTCATTTGATGAAATAGCACTTTCTTTTGCCTTGTTTGAGACTTTTTCAATAGCACTTTCTATTTCTGTTGATGTAGCACTCATTTGCTCAGTAGATGCTGCAGTTTCTTGCATTCCAGCCGACAATTCTTCTGTTGTTGCAGATACATCTTCTATCTTAGAATTTAACTCTGTTATATTATTATCAGCATTTAAAACCATACTTTTAATGTTATTTGACTCATCAATAACTGATTTAATAACTCCTCTAATGGATTTTTGCATCTTATCAACAGCTCTTAACATTATTCCAATTTCATCATTATTCTTTAATAATTTTGGAGATACATCTTTACTAAAATCTCCTTCTGCCAAAATACCTAAGTGATCTGTTGCCACTTTTAATGAATATGTAATTGGCTTTACTATAAAAACTGTAAGTACTATTCCAAGAATTATCGCTGCACTTAATACAGATAATAATATAATTACAGATTTTTCATTGTTATCTTTTACCTCAGCATATGATTGATCTGCTTCTGCAACATGAGCTTTTAATAGGATATTTGCTCCTGAACGAACACTATCTAAAGTATTAGTATATTTATAGTAATAATCATATACTTCTTCAATCTTATACTTTCCAGATGTGGACATTTGCTTTATTGTCTCACATATTTTTATGTATTCTGGCATGCTATTTTCAAGTGATATAACTTTTTCCCTCTGTTCTCCACTTAAATTGAATTCTTTATAATCAGCAATATCATCAGATATACCTTTTAATTTTAAGTCTATTTGATCTAAAAATTCTTTTTGCTTTTCTTGATCTCCTATATTCAAAATTAAACTTAATAAAACCGTTTGACAAGTTCTTGATTGAATTCGCATATCATCTGCTAAATTTATAGCTTTCATCTCATCATTATACATAGTAGATATATTACTTTGTGATATAGTAGTAAAGTGATATCCTGTATACCCAATGGTAGCAGCAAATAATAGCAAAGTTACTGATAGTAACGTTACCTTGTGTAAAATTTTCATATTCTCATATCCCCCTTTATTAAGGCTACTCATAGTCCTAGTTAATGACAAAATTATAAGCCTAGATTCTACAAGTATCTCCCACCTATTAACATTTTAATTTGTAAGGTTAATATAATAATATTATAAATGAAAGTGTAATCATTTTCAACGAAAGTATTCACAATAAATCAAATTTTATCAAACAAAACCACATAATCCAACATATTATTAAGTACATTCTGCACTTGTAGTTAATTTATATTAAAAAAATATGCCTCAAAAATTATTTTGAGACATACTTTTTAACACTTTTATATCTTAAATTCCCATATCATTTCATTTAGTTTCTGAGAAAGTTCTGCTTGACTTTGGGCAGTTAATGCAACTTGCTCTATTGCTTTCGTAGTTTCATCAATGCTTAACTTTATTGTTTCTACACGTTCAGTTGATTTTTGTGATGTCTGTGCCATATTTTGAACTGCTTCATTTACTTGTCCAACAGCAGCTGTAACTTCCTCTGTCATACAAGCTATTTCCTCTGTCATCTTACTAACAAAATCAGAATCATTATAATACTGCTCTCCTGTCTTACTATAAGAATCAAATTGTTTATTTACCTGAGTATTTATAAATTCTAATATATCACTACCTGTATCAACACTACTCTTAAATGCTTCTTGAACTTTTTCTATAGTTTCTTGGATACTTATTACAGCTTCTGAAGACTGCTCTGCAAGTTTTCTAATCTCCTCTGCTACTACTGCAAATCCTCTTCCTTGTTCCCCTGCACTAGCTGCCTCTATTGCTGCATTCAACGCTAGTAAATTAGTTCGTTCAGCGATACTACCTATAGTATCTGCCATGACCTTTATGCTATCTACTACTTTTCCATCTTCAATAGCCTTCATCATATTTTTTTGTTTATCATTATATAAACTTCTAGTTTTTTCTATAGCATTTTCACTACTTTTTTTAACTTCTGTAGCTCTTTCTTTAGACTCACTAGCTTGATTACTTCCATTCGCAGCTTTTGAAGAAAGTTCATTTATATTAGCATCTACTTCTTCAGCTGATGCACTTATCTCTTCTGTTGTTGCGCTAGTTTCTTGCATATATGATGCAATATTATCTACTTCCTCATCAATAGTTTCAGCCTTAGTAGTTATCTCCTCTGCTGTTGCTGAAAGTTCTTCTGCAGATGAACTTATTCCCTCTATAGTCCCAGTTATTTCCCTAATCATTTTACTTACATTGTTTTGAGCTTTATTCAATGCGCGTATTGCTTCTCCAAATTCATCTTCTCTACTTTCTTCTATAACTGATGAAAAATCGTAATTTGATAAACTTTCAGCAAATCTTTTAATCTTTCTTAGTGGCTCTACAAAACTTTTCTTTAATATAATAGTCATAATAGCTGCATATATAACTCCTATTATTGTTACACTGATTATTATTATATCATTACTATTAACAGTTAACCCTGTAACCTCACTTAATTTATGTGACGTATAAACGCCTGTCCCACCTATTATCAGCATAAGACCTATCATTGTCGAAAATATCCATACTATTTTTTTTAGTATAGGCATGTTTATAAAATATTTCATGCTAGTTCCTCCTTATTATTTTTTATCTATGCATATATATATAATAAAGCTAAAAGCTTATTTCTTATGTTTTAAGTAATATGGATTAGATACATTTTTATAATATTCTAAACAAACTGAATTTAGTCTATTCCATCCTGTTAAAAAGATTTCTGGCATTCGTAGTATCCAATAATCTTCAATTAATATTTCTGGTGAAATTTTCATTACTCTCCTCCACCCCTAGAATCATTAGCCATATTACCCCATATAATTACATTTATTGCAATTCAACTATAATTATACCATATTTTTGTTTATAGTTTCACTAACCATAAAAAGAAAAATAACTCCATAATGAAAAAATCATCCTCTTTATATATAATAATTGATTCATTGTACTTTCCTTCAACTAGTTTTTAAATACTATTACATTGATTTTGTCATCCTTTGATTTTATAATATATTTATCGATATCTATTGTAAACTAAGCACTCAATAGTGCTATAGTATCCTAAAAGATACTAAGGAGAGGAAGTGTATCTATATGCGAAAAGAATTTCCAGCTTGTCCTGTTGAAATAACTTTACAACTTATGGGCAATAAGTGGAAGGTGTTAATCATTAGAGATTTACTTGAAGGAACAAGACGCTTTGGTGAACTTAAAAAATCTATTGGATCAATAACCCAAAAGGTCCTTACTCAAAACTTAAGAGAAATGGAAGAGTCAGGCTTGCTTACACGTAAGGTTTACCCAGAAGTTCCACCAAAGGTTGAATATACATTAACTAAAACTGGTTATAGCTTAAAACCTATACTTGATTCTATGTATGCATGGGGAACTGATTACAAGGACAAACTTTCATCATAAAAAAAGCGGCTAAGCCGCTTTATAATTATTAATAAATTATAAATTATATTCTTTAGGTGGATTACCTGAAAAATCAGATATTACTGCTTTGGCTCCATCTAGATAAAAAATTTCAAATATAGGATTTTCAGCAGTTTGATAAAGTTTTTTTACCAGTCCACTAGATTCTATTACTTTCTTCTTTATCTCCAAATCCTTTGAAAATACAACTTTACCATTTAATCTTATCCAAGCGAACTTTGGACTTGCTACTGTAACTTCAACATAAGGATTTTTTTGAATTTCTGCATACACATCCTTTTCATTATTTGTGCAGAAATATAGCTTTCCACCTTCTTCAATCATAAATTGAAAAGGACGACCTTTTGCTTTTCCATCTAATCCTACAGTTGCAAAATATTGCACTGGATTTTCTTTTAAAAATTTTACTACTTCATTCATTTCAATACCTCCTGGCATATTGTTTTATTACATTTTTTCATTGCAATTTTATAATAATTCAGAAGATACATTTTGTATAGTAAGCACTTAAAAGTGCTATAGTATCATTTTTGATACTATAGTGATAAAATCTATGTTTACTAAAGCACAAAATAATATGAGTGCAATAAACACTCTTCATTATACTTAACAGATAACCTAAACAGTGCACTTTTAATTTTATTAATTGATACTTTTCCATTCTTATAATCGTCAATAATTTTTAAAAAACTAGCTCTTTCTTTTTCTGTAGCAATATCTTTTAAACAATTCCAAATATGAGTTGCTACATTTATAGAATTTTCTACAGAGACTTCTTTCTGCAAAGCATCATCTACTAAATCATAAAACTTAATAGCAGGATAGCTACTTTTATCCTTTAATATCTCTCTTATCTCTGAATAGTTACTAGGTGAATTCTCTAAAACTTTATATTTATATCTACTCCATTCCTCTTCAAGCACATTAATATTATTATTAGATATGCAGTTAATGCATTTTACTGCTGAAAGATTCTTATCTTTAACTTCAAGCATTATATCTATGTCATTTCTATTTAATTCTTTAAAGAAATACATAAATTTATTTATATCAATAGTATTTGAATGCGAACCAATTTTTTTTAAAGGATTTTGCTCTGAATAATGTATCTTTTGATTCCCATCATCTTCTTTCCACGTCTTTTTACACTCATTAACCCATTCTATTGTACTTTTCTGCTCTCCTGAAAAATTTATATCATTATGTAAATTATCAAAAATCACTGGGATATTTAGCTTTGTACCTATTTCCAAAACATCTATAATATTATATAACTTATCATCATTTTCAATAACAAGCCTATTCTTTACAGATTCATCTAAGTACTGATAATTTCTAATAAATCTATCCACTGCCTCTCCCTTATCATTGTAAATTCCACCTATATGTAAAATCATCTTATGTTTTTTTGAAACTCCAAGCCTATCTAACACCCTAGCATGATAATTTAAATCATTCATCGATCTTTTTACAACATCATTACTAGGAGAATTTATTACAGTATACTGTCCCGGATGCATTGATACCCTCATACCACTTGACTTAATTTTTTCACTAATTTTCAATAATTCACTTGAGAAGACATCCCACCACTTAATGTTATTAACAGGATTTGATCCAAATGGTATTAAATCAGAAGTTATCCTAAAAAGCATTATATTATTTTCTATATTATAATCAATTATATTTTCAAGAGACTTTAGATTATGTGAAATCAATTCTAGTAGCTTTTCTTCTGTAACATTTTTAAGTATACAACTTTTAAAATTAGTACTTAATACTCCAATAGTTAGACATGCATATCCTATACTCATCTTATTCTCCCTTCATAGTTTAATCCATCTATACAGTATAACCATTTAGGATACTTTTCATTGATGTGCATTAAGCCTTTCACCAGTTAAATAAATTCTTAAACACCATAAGCTTACTTATATCATAAAATGTAGTAATATCGAATTTTCTAGGAGAATTAAATGTATTTTTGCATGCCATCAAATAATTATAATAATATTAGTCCTTTAAACTCTATCAATAAAACTTCCAAACCATTAGAAGAAACTCTACATTTAATAAATAAAACTATTCAAGAAGAAAGAAAAAACAAACTGCTTCATGATTACCTTATTACTACAGCTCCTAATGAAAAAGAAAAAAATATTATTAATGCAATAAAAAATGAAGAAAACAAACATAGCAAATTCTTCAAAGAAATATATGCATTTTATACATGTCAAAATGTACATTCACAAACAAGTACAATTTTTGAAAGGCCAAAATCATATATATATGGTATTATGGATGCTAAGTTAAACACATTAGATTCTGTTGATGTTTGTAGAGATATAAAATCGGGTATACCACATGTATATTATAAAGATATGATACGTGAAATACTTATGGACAAGTTGAAGAATTCTCAAAAATACGATTATATTCTTTTTATTAATCTGATAAATACATCCCCAGTTGTTTATACGGATTCAAGAAATATCAGCCCATCTAGAAAAAACTTCACAACTGATGAATGTGCCCAGATTGCCAAAGAACTTGGTATTGATTTTAGCAAAGAAAAATTTGATTTAGAACAATTTACTATGGGAATAAATACTGAGTTAGAACACGGGAAGAAATATTCTCCAACAAATGTAACAGATAATGATCCATTAACCACTGGGAAAATAGCTCTAGCTCATTTGCATGAATTTCCTGATTATTATACAAGACTTTCAAAACTTGAAAATGACGCAAAAGCTTATTGGACATCATCAAGATGTTACCTAAGACAAGTAAAGGAATTCACTCTAAATGAACTTTCTGAGTATGACGGTACTTTAGGAAAACCTGCTTATGTAGCAGTTAATGGGATTGTCTACGATGTTAGCAAAAATCCACATTGGCATGCATCTGTACACCATGGGTTAACTGCTGGAAAAGACTTAAGTTTTGAATTTTCAGATTGTCATGGCAAAGAAAATATTTTAAAGATACTTCCAAAGGTAGGCATTCTAAAGGTATAAATGAAAAAAGTAGAATGTGATACTAGATCTGTATCACATTCTACTTTTTATTTTAATCAATGAACTTATAACTTTTATATAACTTAGTTCAATAAGCGTACCACCATAATAATTGCAGTACTACCATTTCCAATTAAATTTACAATAAAATGCGCCATCATAGGTACATATATATTTTTTGTTTTTATATAAGATATACTAAATGGAATTCCCCAAATCATTGCCATAAATATTCCATACCTGCTAAGAGAGTGTTATATTGCAAATAGAAATAAGCTAGTAATAGTTGATATATATAATATTTTCTTGCTTTCAAAATTTATTATTGCTTTTCTATAAAACATTTCTTCTGCTAAAGGCGGAAATATTATAGTGGACAATATAAATAAAACTACACCACTCCAATTGTTAATTCTTAAATTTATCATTCCTTCATTTAAATTAGGAAAAATCATTTTAGGTAAATAACTTAATCCAAATGCTAAAATTAAAAATAAAATTGTTACAAATACAGGCATCCAAAACTTTTTTCTACTAATTATATTACTTTTTAATTCTTCAAAGCTAAAATATCTATTTAATATAAAATATATAACAATCCCTAAATAGAATAGAAAATTTGTATATGGATAATACTTGTCTGGTAAACAAAAACAAGATATAGTAAACAAACCTTCCCACAAGATTGGAATTATTAATTTCTTCATATATTCATTCATTCTAATCCCTCATTTACTATTATCACAAGATTACTATAATACATTTCTCAACTGATACTAAATTCTAACTTATCCTCTTTTCAAAACAGATAGCTTCTGAATTTCTAGCATACTTACCATAGTTTGATATTTGCTTATAACCTCTACTCTTATAAAATGATACTGCACACTCATTTACTAGTCGTGTTTCAACCCAAAGAGTAACGTAACCCATCTCTATAGCCTTTTTTTCTAAATGAAATAAAATTTCTGATCCTACTCCGTCTCCTTTTGTTTTTGCAAACATCCTCTTAACTTCAGCAATAATTTCACTAATAGGGCGTATACCTCCACACCCTATTGCTTGCCCTCCTTCATCATAGGCAACTACAAATAATGAACGTGGAACACAAACATCATTAGAGTTAAAAGAATTTCTTCCACTTGCACCTGTAATAGATTCAAGATTTTGTGACAACTCATCCATCAAATAAATAGCATCTGGTTCACTTGGATTCATTTTTACAATCTTCATATCCAATACCTTCATAAAAATTAATTACTTACTCTTCTCAAGTATATAATCTATATATCCTTGCTTAATCTTTTTACCTTCATACAATCTTTCTATTATTCTATTTTCTTTATATATAATCTTCATATCACTAAAAAAACTTTCAGCTTCATCAATATTAAAGTAAGAATGAATAACTTCTTCTCCTCTTTCCATTTGCAAAAATTCATTATTGCCTAGTTCTTTTCCTGTGCCAACGCCCTCATCTTCTAAGGAAAGAAAGTTTAGACAACATAATCCACCTGGTTTTAGAACTCTTTTAATCTCATTTATTGATTTTTGTATATCATTTTTGCTCATATGAAATATAGAATTGTATGAATAGATGTAACTTAGAGATTGGTCTTCAAAAGATAACTTTCTCATATCTCCCTTTGATATATTAAGATTAATTCCTGCTTGATTTGAAAAATTTCTAGCCTTTTCTAATTGTGAATCACTAATTTCAATACCATATGTTTTGTACCCTGATTTTTCAAAAATATAAAGAGGTGGATTAGCTCCTCCTGCTCCACAATCAAGTATAGTTTTCTCAAGATTGTATTCATTACAATAATTTAAGAATTTATATAATTGTGTTTGTTGAATAGAAAATTTCATATTATACCTCCTATGATTAATATGCAATGAGTTCTTAGGTTTATTGTAACATATTATACTTATTTATCCATAAACCTCAAGTTAGGTAAAATAAAAAAAGAGGACTAATTTATCCTCTTTTTATCATATATCTTATTTATAGAACCTAACAAATTCATCAACTGGTTTTCTATAACCTCTAATTTTACTACTACTATTATCAACCTTCCCCATTGTAATCATAATGGCTGGCTCTTCATTCTCTGGCAAATCTAATATTTCCTTGATTTTATCCTTATCAAAATATATCATAGGACAAGTATCCCATTCCTTATCTTTAGCTAATAACATAAACAGCATAGCTGATAAAGATGCATTTCTAATAGCTTCATCATACTGGAACGTTTCTCCCCAGCCTTCATAAAGACTATTAATAGTATCAATAATCATATGATATTGTGTTTTATCTAACATACCAAGCATCATTGAACCTTCATATATTTTATCTGCCGATAAATAAGCTTTTTTATTTCCAGTAACTATTATTGCCGCTGATGCAGTTTTTATCTTATATTGATTATATGCTGCTTCATATACTTTATCTTTTAGTTCCTTATTCTCCACAACATAGTATTTAGCATGTTGTAAATTAAATGCAGACGGTGCTAATGATAAGTCTCTAAATATTTCATTAAAATCTTCTTTAGGTATCTCAACATTTTCAATAAATTTATCTGCAGATCTTCTTTCTCTAACAACCTTTAAAAATTCATTCATTTATTCTCTCTCCCCTCATTATTTATCTAATTCCTTTCTATTTCTATAGTAAGCTTAATGACAATTACTTTCTTTCTAATAACTCTTTAACTAGTAATCTGTTACTGCCTACACATTTACCACACCCAGTACCTACCTTAGTTACTTCCTGCACCTCTTCAAATGATTTTGCTCCATTCTTAATAGCATTAACTAAATCTTGTACTGTTACTTTAAAACATCCGCATACTATTTGATTTTCATCAATCTTCTTTTGTAATAATAAATTATTAACTAATGCTCTATTATTATCTACACATCTACCACAGCCAGTTCCGACCTTAGTTGCAGCTTGTACTTCTTCAAATGAATTTGCCCCCATCTTTACAGCATTTTTTATATCTTCTTCTGTAACATTAAAACATCCACATACTACTTTGCTTTCTTTCATATTATTATCACCTTTTGTTCCTAATATTTTTGAAATTATTGATTTTATCATATTTTACTTCTCCTTTATTTCTATAAAATTTATTTACTAATTAGTTAATCACTAATTAGTGATATTTATTTTAAAATTAAGGTGTATTTTTTATACACCTGATAATTTCTTCAACAAACCTATTAACTGTTCCTTTTCCTCAATAGTTAATGTACTAAAAATTTCATTTATATTTTCTAAATGCTTAGGAAAAATTTCACTCATAAGATTTCTTCCCTTTTCAGTAATACTTATTAAATTAACTCTCCTATCTTTAGGGTCAACACATCTTCTTACAAGATCTTCCTTGACTAAGTTATCTATAACAACAGTCATATTTCCACTTGTCGATAGAATTTTTTCAATTATTTCGCTAATTCTTAAGTCTCCTTTATGATATAAAACTTCAAGTACCGCGAACTGAGAAACAGTTAAACCTCCTCCTTTAATTATTTTATCCTGTTTTTTGTTAACCTTTTGAGTAGTTCTACTTAACGCAATAAGGGTCTTTAAATTTAAGTTTCCTAATTCACCATAATCATAATTTTTACTCATAAATGCAATATATCACTAATTAGTGATATAGTCAAATAATTTTTCCTATGTTGTATAAATAACTTATAAAATATATAATTATAAAGTCGATTGTTAAATGTAATTAAGGAGTTTTATAAGGAAGTGATTTAAAAAGTATGGATTTAAGAAAAAGAAATATAGTAATAGCATTAATGGTTGCAATGTTCTTAGGCGCTGTTGAAGGAACAGTCGTAACTACTGCTATTCCAACTATAGTTAAAGATTTACAAGGATTTGAAATAATCAGTTCAGTTTTTTCAATATATTTATTAACTTCTGCAATTTCCACTCCTATCTATGGTAAATTATCAGATTTATATGGTAGAAAAAATATCTTATCCATAGGAATAATAATATTTTTAGTTGGAAGCTTTTTATGTGGATTATCTCAAAATATGTATATGTTAATTGCATTCCGCGCACTTCAAGGACTAGGGGCCGGAGCAATGTTTACTGTTACATATACAATCATTGGAGATATATTTACTATTGAAGAAAGACCAAAAGTACAAGGAGGCATAAGCTCTGTATGGGGAATAGCAAGCCTTGTAGGGCCATTTTTAGGAGGAATATTAATAGATAAGTTATCTTGGCACTGGATATTTTTTATAAACATTCCTTTTGGAATATTATCAATTATTCTCCTTCAGAAAAACTTAAAAGAAAACTTTGAGAAGAAAAAACACAACATAGACTTTGGAGGAATTATTACTTTATCATTAGCAATGGTTATATTCTTAAATATTTTTTTATCAACTAAAAACGCAAATATTAATAGCATATTCATTGTAATATCAACATTATTGACTATTATATTGTTATTACTTTTCTATAAAATTGAAAGAAAAGCAAAAGAACCAATTGTGCCTTTTGATATATTTACAAAGTCAAGTACAATTGTAAATATAATAAGCTTTTTGCTCTCAGCTATACTTATAGGAGCAGATGTTTATCTTCCAATCTACATGCAAAATGTTCTAGATTTTAGTGCAAAAATTTCAGGATTAGCTCTTGCTCCAATGTCAATCTTCTGGCTTATAGCCTCAGTTATTTTAGGAAAATGTATAGTAAAGCATGGCGGAAAAACAATAACACTAATTTCTAATGTTATTTTACTTATTAGCACAATACTACTACCTACCCTTGGAATAAATTCTTCACTACTACTAGTACTCTTATATATTTCTATAATGGGAATTGGCTTTGGTGGAGCTTTCACTACATTAACTATAATTATCCAAGAATCAGTAGACTACAGCAAAAGAGGTGCTGCAACAGCTACTAATTCCCTTCTTAGAACCCTAGGCCAAACAATTGGTGTAAGTGTATTTGGTAGTATATTTAATTTATATATAGTTAAGTATTTTACTAACATAGGCATATCAGGAGTAGATCCAAGTAACCTCTATAACTCCACCACCTTAAATACAGCTGTTACTAATGAACAGATAAAACTTTCTTTAAATAGTTCTATACATGTTCTCTTTATGATACTTATGATTATATCCATATTATCTCTAGTTTTATCTATAGTAATGCCTAAAATATCAGATAAGGCTAAACATATAAAAGCATAAAATAATTAATACCCAATATAAACTAATTATATTGGGTATTAATTATTTTATTACAATTTTATTGTATCTTAATTTTGCAAAGATTGCAGATGATATACCAACTATAAAAATAACTATCATAAAATAGAATACATTTAAAATTCCATAATGCCTTAAAATCATTCCTGTTAAAGCCGGAATAACTGCTGCCGATATTCCTCCAGCAGTAGAAACTAATGCGATTGTTTCCCCTTTCTTTTTCCAGAACAATTCTCCCATAGTGGTTTGAGCCATTTGTAATACTCCTGCTGATGATAAGCCTATTAAGAAAAATCCAACTATGGTACATATTTCTGACCTAATTAACAATATTAATATGAGAGTAACTAATCCTATTATTGGGTATACAACTAATATCACTATAGGTTTTACTGTCTTTTGTAAAAGTTTTGCTAGAATGCCAACTGAAACAAGTGCTCCTATACTATAGTAAGTTATTAGTTTTAATGACTCTATCTGATTCAGACCTAAAATATTTTGACCGAAAGTAGGCATCCACATTTGAAATCCAGTATATATAGAATTAGATGTAAATCCTATTATTATAAGAGCTATACCTTCCTTTTTTAATATTGGCTGAGATTTAAATTTATTTTCCATTAATTCTGTACCATCATCAGAAACTTCTACTTCATTTGCCTTTGGGAACTTTCTAGTAAGCAAAAATAAGCCATCTAGTGAAAATATTAATGCTATTAAGAAAAATGTATATCCATAAAACATATTTTTATCTACAAAAAAGCCTATTATTATTGGCAGCATTATTCCCCCTATAGCTATAAATGCTTTTATTACAACTGTAGCTGTACCTGGAGTTTTAGGAAAACATTCTATAAGTGAAGGATAACTTGAAGCATCCATAAAAGCATGAGATATACCTGCAAATACTGATAATATCATAGCTATCTCATAACTTGGAGCAAGAGGTATTCCAACTAAAAAAATGACTGCAAATACTGGAGATAAACAAAGAATTTTCTTTCTTCCATATTTATCCGACATTTTTCCACTAATATACAATGTAGCTGAACGAACTAAACCTTCTATAGAAATTAAAAAACTAATCCCAGCCGCATCTGTATTAAATTGCTTTGTTACAAATGACATATTTGACGAAAGCAAAATAACGATCATACCTAACATACAGTAACTTATGTATATTCCCAGTGCTGTTTTTAAATAAGTATTCTTAAACATCACCACATTCCTCCTCTGTTAACCAAATATTCAAAATACTATTTTGAACTATGAAGCAATGTCATCTTGTAAAGTAATTACATCAAATTTCTAGTATTCATCTTATATATTTTCTAAAGTTAATAAAAATTATCTATTATTTATATAAAAGAGTGCCGAATTTATCGACACTCCTTTCACTAAATTTATATTACTTAATGCTATTATGTAATATATCAAGTACTGTACGTAAATCCTTAACAGCTATTTGACCAGGAGCTGAAGCTTTTTTAGCTGCTCCAAATGTTAATGCAGAACCAAATACTTCTCCTGCAAGTCTGCTTATAACACCAGTTCCTGCCATAGACATAGTAATTATTGGCCTATTTGCATAGTTTTCTACCATTTCATTTGTAGCTGAAAGTAGTACTAGTACATCTTTTTTATTTTGAGGCATTACTGCAATCTTTGGTAAATCCGCCCCTAAATCTTGCATCTTTCTAAGCCTTGATACTATTTCTTCTTGTGATGGAGTTTTAAAGAAATCATGATTTGACATTACTACCTTAATGCCAGAAGCATGTGCAGAATCAACTATATCTTTAACAACTTCATCACCAGTGAAAAGTTCTACGTCAACTAAATCTACTAATTTAGTAGCTGCAATTTCCTTATTTAATTCTGCATAGTAGTTTGTAGATACTTCTTTTTCTCCACCTTCTTTTAAACTACGGAATGTAAATAATATAGGTGTGTTTTCAAGAAGCTTTCTTAAGTCTCCAAGAACTTCTTTAACAGCTTGTATATCTTCCACTTTTTCATAAAAATCAACACGCCATTCAACTATATCTAAACTAATTCCTTTTAGGGCAGCAACTTCTTCTATAAGTTCTTCTTTTGTCTTTCCTACTATAGGAACGCAAATTTTAGGAATTTCTTCACCAATTTTTATATCTCTAACTGTTACTATCTTCTCCATACTCATCCTCCTAATACTTGTTTATGTTAACTTTATCAGGCTTTAGTTACTCTTCATCATTATATTATATCTTATATTCACTATTATACCCAATACAATTCCTAAAGCAGTAACTCCTGCATCAAATAAAATTATATTGCTCATGCTAGTTTTTGATATAATACCAGTAATGGCTGGAACTGCAAAACTTGCTATACTTGAAGCTGTATATACCATTCCAGTTATTTTACCCTTACTTGTAGGGAATAAGTCTGACATCGCTGCAAGAGCTAATTGAAGTACTCCACCAGCAGCTGAAAATCCTATTGAAAATGCACCAATCATGCAAGTTGTTGGTGTTGGGAACATCCAAAGAACCATAAGTGTAACTAATGATATTAATGGATATATAACTACAAACCTTACTGGTTTTATTAAATTCTTAACAAGAACTGATGTAACTACTACTGCTGAAATACTACCTAAACTATAATAACTAATTAATTTTAATGAAGCAGTATCAATCATACCAGCAACTTCTTTACCATACTGAGGTAACCATACTTGAACAACTAAAAATGTAGCTGTTGCAGTAAATCCAATTATAATAAGACTGATTCCTTCAATCCAGAAGTTTGGCTTATGTTTCATTTCATCCTCAGATTTAATTTCTTCAACTGATTCCGTAGCTTTAACCTCATTGGCAACTGGGAAAACTCTTTTTTTTAAGAATATTCCATTTAGTACAAATATTATTATACAGAATATAAATGAATATCCAAAATATAATCCATTACTAACTAAAAATCCAATAACAATTGGTAATGTAAATTGACCTGCTGATATAAATGCTTTAATCATAACACTAGCTGTACCAGTAGCTTTTGGATAACATTCCATTAAAGCTGGATATGTTCCTGCATCTAAGAATGAATTTGCTACACCAGCAAGTAATGCAAAAATAAATGCTACAGTAACATTTGGACTTAATAAAATTCCTGCGAAAAATATAATATAAGTTATCATTCCTAAGTAAATAAATGGCTTTCTTCCAAACTTATCGGATAGAACACCAGAAATATATAAAACAATTAATCTCCCTATACCAAGTGCTGATATAATATATGAAACTCCTGCTTTATCTGTATGTAACTGCTCTGTTAAATAAGTCATGTTTTGTGCTAGTATTATAGCTCCCATACCATGCACAAAATAGTTAATATACATTGCTATTGCCGTTGACGTATATTTATTCTTCATATTTTCTCCTTTGTAAATCAATATTTTTTGTTTTTATACATTATTACTGACACAGACTAAAATTAAATACTATTTAATACCTAAAAATTCCTTCATATGTTCAATTGGCATTTCCTTACCAGTCCAAAGTTCAAATGCTTTTGCTCCTTGAAATAACATCATACCAAGACCGTTCATTGTTGGACATCCAATCTCTTCTGCTATTTCTAGTAATCTTGTTTTTGTTGGCATGTACACAACATCGGTTACAATTAGGTCAGGACGTAACATATCCTTTTCAACATAAGTTTGACCTTCTAAAGGTTTCATTCCTACGCCTGTTGCATTTGTGAAAATATCACTATCTGCAATCTCTCTTCTTAAAGCTTCCTTGTCATCTAAATCAAATAGTGTAGCTTTACAATTTGTTTTTTCATTAATATCTTTTACTGTTTGTACTGCTCTATCATAGAAGGCATCTTTTTTATTGAATATTGATAATTCTCTAACACCATCTAATGCTGCTTGAACTTCTATTGCAGTAGCTGCTCCACCTGCTCCTACTATAGTCATCTTCTTTCCTATAGCATCAAAGCCCTTATCTTTTAATGAAGTCATGTATCCAACTCCATCTGTAATATGCCCTGTTAATACACCATTATCGTTTACTACAGTATTAACTGCACCTGTAAGTTCTGCTGCTGGAGAAAGCTTATCTAAATATTCATGAATGATTGTCTTATTAGGCATTGACACATTACATCCACGAGCTTGCATTGCCTTTAATCCTTTTACTGCATCTTCTAATCTATCAGGGCCTACTTCAAATGCAAGATATGCATAATCAAGTCCTAAATAAGAAAAAGCTTCATTGTGCATTTTTGGTGAACTAGTGTGCTTTATTGGAGTTGCCAATAATCCTATTAAAGTTGTATATCCTGTAATACGTTTTTCCATTTTTTCATTCTCCTTAGTTTTTTAATTTATTATATTGCTTTACTTTTAACAATCTAGTTAAATATTTAACATTTCTTATAATCTAATTATATTTTAAACTTTCTTAATATTCCAATTCATTTTATAGTGATTATTTATAGAAATCTTCTATATATCACTCCATATATCATAATATATTTTTATCTACTACATCTTAAACTATTATAATTAGTTTATTGTTTATAAAAAAATATCACTATTTTTTATAATAGTGATATTTTTAAAATCTATTTATTATATTTTCAATATGTCTAGATAACTTATAAATTTATTTTATGTTTTATATTAAATTTAACTTTTCTAATACATTAATTGTAGTATATCTTCCCTCTTGTGTTCCATCTATTATTCTTCTAGCTCTCAAGCTGTCGCCAATGTTAATTACTTCAACGCCTGTATCTGCAAACTTTTCTTGTAAACTCGCAAGAATTGGTGTTTCTGATCTCATACCAAGACATACAAATCCATAGTCAAATTCTATTTCCTGATCTTTTCCATCCCTATTTACCTTAAAACTATTATCTTTAACTTCAAGAAGTGATGTATCTGTCATAACATTTACTTTATTCTCTTCTACCATAGTCATCATTTGAACTTTTGTAACTATATCTAAATCACGTCCAAGAACCGGTAATCTTTCTATTATTGTTACTTCTGCATCTTTTTCAGTAAAGAATTCTACTACATCTAATCCAACAGCGCCTCCGCCGACTACTGCTATCTTCTTACCTTTTAAATCTAAATTCTTAAACATTTCAACATTTTTAATTAATCCAAATATTGATTGAATCTTTTCTTGTTTATCTATACGATCTAATAATCCTGTAATTGGTGGAAGTAATGGCTTAGATCCTGTAGCATTTATTATTACATCTGGTTTTAAATTTTCTACTAATTCAACTGAAGCTGTTGTGTTTGTAAATGTAATTAAATTTTTTAAATTCTTAGCTCTATTTATT
>NZ_SULK01000004.1:110470-139451 GCF_007115085.1 Clostridium sp. HBUAS56017
AAATAGTCAGGAAAATCATTTATTCTATCCTTAGCTGGTAACTTAGCTATTTCTCTAGCTAATCCACCTAAATATGCCTTTTGTTCAAGTAGGAATGTTGTACTTCCAGCTTCTGCAGCAGTACAAGCTGCTTCAAGTCCAGCAGTTCCTCCCCCAATAACAACAACATTAGTTTGTTTGTTTACTTTTCTATTTTCAAGAGTATCTTCATTTATAACATCTGGATTTATTGTGCATCTAATTGGTCTATTTAATCCGATTCTGTGACCTGCACATCCTATATTACATGATATACATTTTCTTAATGTATCTTCTTTTCCTGATTGAACTTTATTCGCCCAATTAGGCTCAGCTATAAGACCACGTCCCATTCCAATTAAGTCAGCTTTTCCTTCTTTTAGTATATCATCAGCAACCTGAGGATTTCTTATATTTCCTGTTGTTATAACTGGCTTATTAAATTTATCTTTTACAGCCTTAGCCATATAAGAACGCCATCCATCTTCTAAATACATTGCATCTATTTGATATTGTATTGAATCATTTAATGCAGATGAAACATTGAATATATCTACTTCATCATTTAAATATTGTAATATTTCTAATGTATCTTCTAAAGTATTTCCGCCTTCAATAAATTCTTCTGCACTAACTCTTAGCATAATTGGAAACATTGGTCCAACTTCTCTTCTAACTGCATCTATTATCATTCTCGCAAATCTAGCTCTGTTTTCAATGCTACCACCAAATTCATCAGTACGCTTATTGTATACAGGTGATAGGAATTGACATATTAAATATGAATGCCCTGCATGTATTTCTACAGCATCAAATCCTGCCATTTGAGCTCTTTTAGCTGCTGCTGCATATTTTTCTACTATATCTAAAATTTCTTCTTTAGTTAAAGCTCTTGGTACAGCTCCTCCAGTTTTTGATGGAATATCTGAGGAAGATACTGGTGTTCTACCTTCCATTCTAGCTGGAACTGCTGACGCTCCTGAATGATTTATTTGTATGGACGCACACGCACCATGCTTATGTAATCTCTCAGTTAATTTGTATAACCCTGGAATATATTTATCATGATCAAGTCTTATTTGAGTTGTCCCATTAGATCCCATTGTAAAATCTACACAAACATTCTCAATAATTATTAATCCTGTTCCACCCTTTGCCCTTTGTTCATAATATTTTATATGCTCTTCCGTAAATTCTCCATTTGTTCCTCCATAATTTGTTCCCATAGGAGGCATTACTATTCTATTTTTTATAGTCATAGTCTTTACTGTTAGTGGTGTAAAAATATTATTGAATTTTTTCATTTGTCATTCTCCCTATCTTTTACATTTCTCTTGTTTGATAAAAAATTAACTTGCTTTGCCAACAAAATAAACCTTTATTTCTTATATTTTTATTTTAATATGTATTTATCTATTAATCTAATGCATTTTTTAAGTATTATTGATAGATTTTATCTATCAATAATGTTATACTATCTTTAAAAAAATTATTTAAATACTATTGTGAGAGGATTAATAAAAAATGAATTTGAATCATTTGCATTATTTTAGAGTATTAGCTAAAACTGAACACTACACTCAAGCAGCTAAAGAACTATCAATTACTCAGCCAAGTTTAAGTCATGCTATTTCAACTTTAGAAAAAGATTTAGGTACATATCTATTCGAAAAGCAAGGCAGAAACATACGTTTAACTAAATACGGTCTCTTTTTCCTAGGATATGTAGAGAATGCTCTTAATGAATTAGAAATTGGAGAAAAGAAATTACGAGGTTTAACAAGTTCTTCTACTGGAACAATTGATTTAGGTTTTATTTATACATTAGGTTCACATATTATGCCAAACCTTATGAAGGACTTTTTAAGTAATGAAGAATATAAAAATATATCTTTTTCACTTTTTCAAGGTACTACAAAAAAGATCATTGAAGGATTAAAAAGCGAAAAATTTGATTTAGGCTTTTGTTCCTTTATGGAAAATGAGGATGATATTGATTTTATTCCTATCTTAGAAGAAGAGTTAGTTTTAGTTGTTTCAAAAAATCATGAATTGGCTTCACAAGATACTGTAGATTTGAAATATTTAGAGAAATACCCTTTCATATTTTTTAATAAGGAAAGTGGTATGCGTCCTCATATTGATAATCTATTTAATAAGGTTAATATAACACCTAAAGTAATTTGTGAAGTAGAAGAAGATAGCGCTATTTTAGGACTTGTAAGTATTAATTATGGAATTGCCATAGTTCCTAATATTTATTTAATTAAGAATTTTGATGTTAAAGTATTACATATCACTAATCCTCTGATTAAAAGATATATTTATATGGCTTCCGTTAAAAATAAATATATTTCACCTTCTGCTAGTTCTTTCCGTAGTTTCATTATTAGTAATACTAATAATGAATTATAGTGAATTAATCATTATACTGATTTTAACAATTCTATAAATAAGAGGCTGTTGCAATATGCAACAGCCTCCTCAAATTATAACTAATAGTTTATTGTTTTTTATCTACATCTTTTGTACTCTTCAAATAAATCTTTCCATTATCAGAAGAACAAACAACTTTATCATTAACTGAAATAAACTTTCCTTCGTAGGTTATAGTGTCACCTGTTGTAATATTTTTAACCTTTCCTTGAAGATTATCATTAACTAATATCTCACTCTTATCATCAATATATATGTCCTTAATATCCTTCGGTTTTTCTAAAATTTCAGTTTTCCATGTAGATATATTTGTTTGATCGTCTCCATAGATTATTTTAACTATCTTCTCTCCAGACAATTCTCCCATATACATCTTACTATTTGTAGCAGCTAAAAGAACTAAATTGCTTGTATTTCCTAGATTTAACTTAGTGTTTTTCCCATTAGTGTATCTGTAGAAATTTTTATTTAAAGCATCTCCATATATAAATACATCTTCATCCCAAAAAACTTTAGCACTTCCTAGTACTGATACATCTTCATCTAGCACCTTCATATCATTGTTAATATCAATTCTGTAAATATCAGTACTTTTCCCCCTATTTACAGATATATATTCTGTTGAACTTGAAATAAAGGCATTAACTTGCATACTCTTTTGATAATTAGATATTTCTTTTACTGGCTGCTCAACTCCATTACTAGCATTATAAGTTTTTACATTAAGTTTTCCAGATAAATTTTCTACTACTAACATTATGTTATTATTTGGTACCCATTCAGTATCAAGTATTTCTGTATTAGCTAATATTTGTTTAACTTCTGCTGTCTTTGTATTAATTATCATAAGCTTATTGTCTATGAAGTATGTAATATATCTTCCATTAAAAGAAACTTGAATCTTTTCCGCATTTGTTGGTATAGATACGTCTGTATCTACACTTTTAACAGTAATATCTACTTTTTCCGAAGTAAACTCAGATGATTCTTTTAAAAGTACCTTGTCCAAATATAGTAATACTCCACATTGAATTATGATTGAGAGCATTGCACAAATAAATAACTTTATAAACCTTTTCATATTGTTACCTCACTCTCGTTATTTTACTATAAATCCTGATGCAATTGGTCTTTCACCTAGTGCATATGAAGGATTATTAATCACTTCCCCATTAAGATACATAGTTGTGGATTTACCTCCATCTAAGTTTACTGCATTATAACACCCATACTTAATCATTACATCTTGCGCTTCCTTTAAGCTAGCACAAATTCTTCCTCCTGGCAACTTAGAATCTAGAACAGCTAAAACTATAGTCCCATTCTTAGTTTGCCCTATCATAGTCCTTGGCGATGATCCCTCATCTTTTTCTATTTCACAAGAACTACCGTTTTTAACTAATGTGGTTACATAGCTCATTGCTTCTGTAACATTATCTCCATCATTATCCTTTTTTTCTAATAATTCAGAGACACTTCTTTCACCAATTAACAGCTTTCCTTCTTTAGTAATTGCAAGAATTGGTCCTTTATTTGCTGAATCAATGTTTTGTAAAACTTTTCCTTCTGACATTAAAAATCCTGTTGGAATACCTCCATTTGATGTCCACTTTTCTGTCCCTTCTGCATCAGTAAAATATCCACCATTTATAGCTGCTACTGCATCATATCTTTCTGCAATTGCAGAAACTGTCTCACCTTTTTCCCCTAACTTTGATGACACCCCTACTTTTACTCTAGTAGGATCGCTTATTAATAAAACATATCCTTTAAACTTTGGATTATCATTTAAGTCATAACGAACTATAGTATCATCCTTCTTCTTAGGAATTTCAATAAGACTACTATCTTGCTGTGTTGTATCTTCAACTTTTTTATTTGTTCCTAAAATTTCATCTATTCTCTCCTGTGATAAAAACATTGTTGCCATCCATTTATGGCTCATTGTTGCCATTGCTGACCCAACAAAAGTTTTCTTTGCATTTTCAAAAGGTCCATAAAGTAAAATTATAGGTGCTGTTACTGCAGTAAAAATTAATCCAAATACCATAAGTCCTATTATGGATTTCCAGTTAATTCTTTTCATTTTCTTTATAGGCTTATCCTTATTTTTTTTCATATATCTTCTCCCTAAAAATCAACTTGTAGATTACTTAGTTTGCTTAATTATATAATTATTATTAGAATTTTTCAATACACGTAATATGTTAAGTTAAATATAGTCATTAAAAAGTAATATTTTTTTCATTTTACTTCCAATTAATATATTTGTTAAATAAATATTTATAGCTGTATACAAAACTTAATCACACAGTTTACATATATAGTAAATTATGTACAATTATAGTTTGCAGAAAATTATTATAATAAATCAATTAAATATAGTTTTATTATCCCCTTGAAAAAGCTTCATAATAAAAAGAACTTTAAGTTAAGATATACTTAAACATTAAAGTTCCACATATTGTTTTTCTAATGTATATTATCACCAATAAGTGAGTGTATTATACATTAGAAATATCCAAAAGAATACACTAAATTCTTTACAGATTCTTAAACATAAATGAGATTATTATCACATATTTTTATACTTTTTTAACAAGTCAAGAGTATGCGTTAATATCTGTTTATTTCCCCAACTTCCATGTGATGTTATGACTATTTCTGAATTAGAAAACTTATCCATCAAATTTTCAATAGAATTAGGCCATTCTTCTACATCTGCATCTGTTATATTTCCAATAGAATTAGATTCCACTGACTTTAGAATGCATCCACCAAATAAAATCTTGTCTTCTGGTAGCCAAACAACGATATTATCAATGGTATGTCCTTTACCAGGGAAATATACCTCTACCTTAGTTTTTCCGAACTCTAATATTTCATCATCATTAGTAATGGAAGGATTAGGTTTATCAAAACCATACTTTTCAGCTAGCTGTGCTGTTAATGGGGTAGATTTCACATCTATTTTATTATCTAATAATGTTTTAATTCCACCAATCTTATCTATATGAGCATGTGTTATTACTGCTGCAGTAATATCTTTCTTAAATTTTTCCTTTGTTAATTTAATTAATTCTTTTGTTTGATCATTAGTCCAAGGAGTATCTACTAATACTACTCCTTCAGAGGTTAAAATCAATAAGCCATTTGATAAAGTTCTACTTTCATTATAGGTATAGTATGTTGTATGCATCCAGACATTATCATTAATTTTAGTTAATTGCACAAAATTAGAATCATCTTCACCACTTTCTAATACATACTCTTTTCCTTTACTATTATTAGAACATGATATCAGTGATAAAACAAATACACTTAGTAAAACACTTAGCAATTTAGCAAATAAATATTTATATTTTTTCATAAATAAAATTATCTCCCCCTGATATATTTATTAATGCCTCGATTACATATTCTCTAGCTACATGAGAAATGTATATGCATATTAATTTTAGATATATCATTTTGCCCTTAAATAATTAAACTTTTTTGTATTGTTTTTACTTTTAAATGTTCTAAATTTCTTAATCTATAGTCATCTTAATTCTACTTATACTGCTTTTATATGTAGCTTAGTATAATCTTTTTTTAATTGGGTTATTAAATAAAAAAATACCCCAATTGCTATTACTGAAGTATTCTTGTATATAAATCAAATTTTTGTATCTTTACGTGGATTTTCGAAACTAGGTGGTGTTGGTTCTGGATCATCAAAATACCTTCCTGGAGTGGATAAATCGAAGTAAAGTTTAGAGTCCTTAGTTACACCAAAATTCTTATTAGATGCGCTATTTTGCACTTTATTTAATGCTTCTCTAAAAAGCGCATTATGTGCTTCTTCCCTATTTAGTAGAAAATCTATAGTTTCTTTTACATATTTATCATTAATTTGACGATATAAATATTCATACACAACTTTTGCCCTTTGTTCAGCTGCTATATCTGATAGTAAATCTGCTGCTATATCCCCTGTTACATTTATATAATCTGCTGTCCATGGATGACCTGATGAATTTATAAGACTTGGTGCAAGACCTGTTAAAGTATGCGTTTCTATCTCACCTGCCACAGTTTTATTATAATCTACCTCATGACCGTTTAATAAATTGATTGTTTGAGCTACCATCTCCATATGGCTTAACTCTTCTGCTGCAATATCAATAAATAAATCATGAATTGCAGGGTCTTTTATTCTAAAACTTTGTGAAAGATATTGAAGTGCTGCCTTAAGCTCACCATTTGCACCTCCAAGCTGTTCCTGCATCAATGTAGCATACTGGGGGTTGATTTTCTCCACCTTGACTTCTCTAAGCAGCGGTTTTTCATGTTTAAACATTATATTTACCTCCTTTTTCAACTTTAACTCTATACAAGATTATTATTAAGTAAACACATATTTATTATTCAATATTATTTTCCTCTATTCATAAAAATATTTTCTAGGTACCCTTTCAGTCATACGTTGAATCTGTTCCTCCGGATAGGATCCAATATGTTCACAAGCCTCCAACCAACTTATATTTTCGCACCCTTGATTTCCAATAATTATAGCCTCATCAAATATTCTAACTGTTTCTTCTAACCCAGAAATGTCTACCAACAGACCATCCATGAAATAATTCACTACAGAAACCCTTTTTCCTGCTATCAAAACTTCCTTCCAACCATAGCTAACTCCATCACCATATCCACTATCTATAACAGCCACTATAGAATCTCTTTTTGCTATAAATTTATTACCATATCCTCCACGATCACCTGCTTTTATTGTTCTAATCTTTATAATACGACCCTTTAATGTTATCAATGGATTTATTCCCTCTGGATAATTCTTTTCACCTTTTGCATGCTCCAAACCATATAATCCTATTCCACAACGTACCATGTTATAATGTGCTTCAGGATATTTGATTATACCAGTAGTACCAGCTGCATGAACTATTTTAGGTCTCAAATCTTGTTTTTCAAGCTGACTTAGAACATTATTAAAACATTCAATTTGTTTATGAGTAAACTCTTCATCATTCTCCGGATTCTGAAAGTGAGTATATATTCCCCCTACTGTCACATGAGAATATGATTCATGAATTTCACGAATAAAATTTAGCGCTTCTTTTGGATTTACTCCATACCTATTTAAACCTGTATTTATCTTTACATGTACATTAACTATTTTATTTTTTTCAGATGCCCATTTATCTAAAGCCTTTACTATTTCTGCATTATCTACCATAGGAATAATGTTATATCTAATAACCCATGAAACTTGAGATGGCATAATTGGTGAAAGTAGCATAATAGGAATTTCAATATTAGCTTCTCTTAAAGTAAGAGCTTCACTTAACCTAGCAACACCAAATGCATCACATTTATAATTTATTAACTCATTTGCAATAGGTATCATTCCATGTCCACAGGCATCCCCCTTTAAAACCGCCATAAACTTTGTATCAGGGTTAATTAGACTACGAAGAATATTAAAATTACGCTTAAGCTGGCTTAAATTAATATATATTTGATTAACTTCAGGTATAGTATGGTTTAAGTCATCCTTTTCATCCACTTCAATAGATTTTGTAAGGTTATATATTATTTTATCCTTCATATTATGCATACCCTTTCTTTTACTGTTTACTACATATCATAGTATAATTCTAGATATGCTTATTTATTCAAGCCTAATCATTTTTACAATTACCTCACCATTAGGCGTATTAATAAAGTATTCATCAAAATATATACTTTAATACTTATTATGTGATATTGACACTTTGGCCCTAAGTAAATATTTTGGACACATTTTTTATTATATTATCATTCTTGCTATATCCTCTTTCTCTTGATGAGTGAGATAATCAATTTAGCCATGAATTCTTTTGCGGTTATACCATGATTCAATAAAAATAAAGATATCTAATTTTAAGCTTTCATAATCGTAATATTGAACATTATTTACTTATTCCTTTTTTAAAATGGAATGAAAAGCTTAAATACATGCATTGTCTAGAGCATCTATTACTACTCAAGCATTCATTGATTTTGAAAATGAGTATCCAATTATTTTTTCTTGTATGTAAATCCATAACTGAAGCTAAATAGCACCATCCATCTTTCAATGTATGTATATACTGTTATATCTCCAACCCATTTTTCATTTATTTTAGTAGTGGTAAAATCCTTCTTCAAGAACTTTCTGAATTTTAGGTACACCATACCTATGTTTGATTTCATTATAAATTTCAAGCATTTTATCTTTTATTGGTTTTTTAGTATTATAAACTTTAATATATCATCTTTTTAAAATCTTCAGTATATTCTTTTTTCTCACTAGTTTATGTATGAAATATTATGTATTTTATTTAAATTATTTTTAACATAATATAACATCATTCTTAATTTTTTCTTGATTCAAAATTTTATTATTGATATAATAAGTCACAATTGAAAAAATACTAGATTTATTTGCTAGCCTATTTAACATTATGGAGGTAATAAAATGATATATATAACTATTCTTTTGGTCGCATTAAAAGCTCATCCAGTACTTAGTATTTTAGGATGTATTCTTTTTGGTATTATTAGTCAAATTGGTTTCCCCAAAAAAGTTAAACCCCATTTATTAAAATTTTCTATAGTTTTTTTTGTGATTATTATTGCTAATATTTTTGTAGGACATTTTTTAACAAATATGCTTATTGACAATTTTGGCGAAAAGGGAGAAGCCATGATTGTAGATAATTCAAAAACGTCAAACCAATACAATAACGAATCGGTTTATCGCTATAATGTTATGATTAAACCCGCTAATGATATCAATACTATTTCAACTTACTTTTTATCATCGGATTTTAATATTATTCATAATGATTCATCTAATAAATACTCCTATCCTTCAACTGGAATTAAGTTTAATGTAAAATATATAAAATCTTATCCAAAAGCTTTTGTTATTATCGCCAATGATGATAGTGATTATAGCAAACAACTTCAACTTAATAAGTATTCATCAGAAAAATCTAGTATAGAAAATCAATTGAAAATGGATCCTGAAAACTCAGACCTTAAAGAAAAGCTTGAGGAATTGGACAATAAAATTCATGAAATTATTGATAATAATAGTGGTAATACTAGTGAAGATACAAAGAAACTTCAGCTAAATAAGTATTCATCAGAAAAATCTAATATAGAAAATCAATTAAAACTAGATCCTGAAAACTCTACTCTTAAAAAAAAGCTTGAAGAGTTAAAAATAAAAATTCTTTCTATTAATAACAGTAATTTTGCTGGAGAATTAGTAGCCATATTCGGTGGAAAAGGCACAGATTCTGGTAAATTAAATGATGCAAGATATATTACAATAGATTCTGATGATAATGTTTGGATGGCTGATTATACTGATGGACGAATTCAACAATTTAATAATTCCGGAGAATTCATTAAGATGATTCAAATAAATGCAGATAAACATAACTCTAAACTAATTAAGGGCCTAGTTGCAGATATGAATGGAAACTTATACGTCTCTTCTGGCAGCACAATTCAAAAATACAAAACAGCTGATGGTAGTTTGAAAGCAACTTTTAATGAAAAAGATTATTATGGTCCCTTAGCAGTTAGCAAGGATAATAATATATATTTAATAACTTCTTCTGCAATAGAAAATACCTTATTTAAACTAAACTCTGATGGAACTATACTTGCTCGTTTTAATAATATTATAAAAAAAGTTAATAAAGATGATCCCGGTATGAATGCTACTCTAGCATTAGATAGTTCTGGTAATATTTATATTTTTAGCGAATATAACAAAAAGATATATGTATATAATTCTAATGGAGAATTCATTAAATATTTAGATTTAAATTTTAATAATAAAGATACCGACATCGAAACAATTTCTATAGACAATAACGATAATTTATATATAAAAAGTTTTAATGGAAATTATAAATTCGACCTTAATGGTAATTTACTTAATGTTTTACCTACTAAAAATTATTATAGTACCGCTATAGATTCAAGGGGTAATATTTACATGCCAGAAAATGGAGATATATTTGAATATAATCTAAATAATTCTACACAGAAATAGAGCATGGAATTGTCACATTAGAAGATATTTCAAAAAAATAGTAGTCAAGCTTAATTTGCTGACTGCTTACATAATAAACCCAGTAGACAGTAATAGTTACTTTCTACTGGGTTTTTAAATTAATATGGGACAGTAATAGATCTATTTTTACATAAATCTATCTACTGTCCATCATTATTTCATTTCTAATTTAACAACAACCTCACCATGAGGTGTATTAGGAAACATATCCTTCACCTTAGTTTTAATAACCTCATATCCAGCGTCAATTAACACCTTAAGGTCATTAACTAAAGTCTTAGGATTACAAGATACATATATTATCTCCTTAGCTTTAAACTTAATTACATAATCAAGTGCCTTTGGATGAACTCCACTTCTAGGTGGATCTAATATAATTATATCTGGCTTATCCTTAACTGTTTTTATAATCTCAGCTACATCTCCTGCTAAGAACTCACAATTACTTAGTCCATTAAGCTTAGCATTTTCTTTAGCAGCCTCTACAGCTTCTTCTATAAGCTCAATACCAACTACTTTCTTAGCATTTGGTGCAACTATTTGTCCTATGGTTCCTGTTCCGCAGTATAGATCGAATACTATTTTATTGTCAGAGTCCCCCATGTATTCTCTAACTATACTATAAAGCCCTTCAGCTCCATTAGTATTTGTTTGAAAAAACGAAAACGGAGATATATTAAACTTTAAGCCTAATAGTTCTTCTTGTATATGATCTATTCCATATAAAACATTGAGCTTTTCAGGAATAACAGCATCTGAAAAAGAATTATTTTCTGTATGTAGTATGGAAACTAATTTACCTTGAAATTTAGTTTCTCTTAATAGTCCCACATATTCAGTAAGGTCAAAATCAACTTGTGTTGTAGTCACTAGGTTAACCATAAGCTCTCCTGTGTTTTTAGCCTTTCTGATTACAAGATGCCTTAAATAGCCTTCTCTTTTCATTACTCTGTAGTATGTTAAATCTGTCTTTCTAAAATAATTTACTGTTAAATCAATTATCTTTCTAAAATCTTCATCAACTATCTTACATTGATCTACATTAACAATTCCAAAGGATTTATTCTTAATGTGCATTCCAAGAGTTAGTTCTCCACCCTTTTCCATATCTCCAAAGGTAAATTCCATTTTGTTTCTATATTCCCATTGATTAAGACTACCTACTACACCTTCATATTCACCAGTTGAAACCTCAGCATTCCTGAAAAGCTCCTTTACCTCATCTCCTAGAAGCTCTAATTGCTTTTCATATGTAAGCCCCTGAGATGAGCATCCTCCACAAATACCAAAATGACAGCATTTAGCATCTACTTCATAAGCTGCTCTTTCTACAACTTCCAATGGTTTAACTTCTGCATAGTCAGCCTTTTTTTTCTTAACTCTACCTTTAATTATTTGTCCTGGAAAAGAATTTTTAACATATATCTTTCTTTCTCCATCTCGTCCTATTCCAATTGAAGGGAATTCTGTTTTCTCAATTTTAACAAGTATTTCACTACCTTTTTTCATTCTATACTCCTATATAATTTCTTCTGCTGCTTTATTGTAATTATTACTTTATCTTTAGTATTCTCTTTCCTAAGCTTGTACCATTCTTTCCATTTTCTAGAATTGAGAAATATAGTACATTTACTACAAAGTAAAATATCAACAAGAATATTTCATGTGTATTTACCTTAAATCCAATCACCTTTAATATTAATTCTGCTAAAAAAAGTATTGCTACAGAACATATGAATGTTATCATTTGATCTAATAAGCTAGCAAATAATCTTTTAATCATAAAATTTCCTCCTTAATTATATGTAATTATTGATTTGCTTTGGCAAACTTGAATTTCTTAGTTTCCAGTTTATATACTATGTATTCTTTATTAACTGTAAACTCTTCATAAAGGCCATTAGACTCACTCTTAATTACGCCTTCACCTTTTTCACATTTAAGGGTATCAATTATCTTTGAGTTAATATCTTTGTAATCTCTATTACTTTGTCCTGTAAAAATGGATGAATACTTAGCTAAAGAAGTATCTCCAAAATTAAATTTTCCTTCTTTAAGAGCCTTTTCTCCATCAAAATTTAATAGGATCTTCATAGTGATTTGTCCTGAAGATAAATCTTCCCCATAAATTTTTCTTCCAAAATATAAACTTTGGAGTCTGTTTTTTTCTGCTTTATCATTGTCAGACTTAAGAAAATTTTCATTTTCTTCTCTTACAACTTCATCTTTTGTATATTTTAGACCATATTCTTTTGTCTTATCTTCCACCTTCTTTAAGAGTTCACTATATTTTGCATTGAACTCATCTGATGTAAAGTCCTTTGTCCATTCTCCTTGTAGATTATTGTACTTTTCCTCAGCAACTGTATCGCTTTTAGAGTTATCTTGTGTTTGTTTCTCAGCACTGCCACAACCTACAAATGACATGGTAATCATAGCTGACATAATAATCGCTATTATTTTTTTTGACATAACAATCCTCCTCATCTACATAATAAAATTATGTAGCTTCATCCTAACACTGATTAATTATATCATTAAAATGGCTATTTTTAAACCTTTATACTTTTATGTAGTTATCTTGTCTTTTAATTTTTCAAATGATGATTCACCTATTCCTTTCACATTTTTCAAATCTTCTATGGACTTAAATCCTCCTTTTTCCTCCCTATATCTTATTATATCTTTTGCTCTTGTAAGTCCTATCCCTGGTAAAGTATCTAATTCTGTTTCATTTGCAGTATTTATATTTATCAAATTAGATCGTGAAAGGTCTGTTTTCGAGCCTGAAATGTTTGTTTCATTTACCTGATTTTTATTTGGAACTACAATACATTCATGATCTTTTAATTTATCGGCTCTATTTAGTTTAGTTAAATCTGCCCCATTAGTTAAGCCCCCTGCTTCTTTTATTAAATCCTCTACTATACTATCTTCACTAAGCCAATAGACATTAGGTTTGTTAACTTCCCCCTTTATTTCAACAACAATTTTCTTTTCACTTTTTACAACTTCTTCTGTTTTTTCTTCATTCTCTACAAATATACTTTCAGTATCATTTTTCTTTAATTCTTTATCTCCGCCTTTAATAAAATATGAGTAAATTGCAAATCCACCAACTAGTACAAGCAATGTAATTACACCAATTGTTTTATAATTTTTCTTCATATATTTTCCTCCAAACATATATAATTATGTACTAAATTTATTTTTCTAAGCCTTTAACCGTTAAATTATTAAAATTGCATCCGTATTTAGTAGAATTTTCTGCTATAGTCTGATAAAATATATTGGGACTATTTATATATAAGGAGTAATTGATGAATAGAGATAAAAATAAAAAGAATAGTTTATTAAAAAGAATAATTATTACATTTAGTATATTTTCAATTTTTGTTTGTGCAATTCCATCTTTAAAAGTTAGCGCTGCTAAAGAGCCACCTAAATTAAATTCAAATGGAGTAGCTCTCATGGATGCTACCACAGGACAATTATTATACTCAAAGAATCCTGATACTCATTATTATCCCGCTTCAACTACGAAAATATTAACTGCACTAGTAGTTTTAGAAAATGCAAAGCTTGATGATAAAGTTACTGTAGGGAAAAAACCACCAACTGTTGATGGAACAGCTATAGGTCTTAAAGAAGGAGAAGTATTTACAGTTGAAGAACTCTTACTTGGACTACTTATGGAATCTGGAAATGATTGTGCTGAAGCTTTAGCAGAGCATGTTTCTGGTTCCAATGAAGAATTTGCTAAACTTATGAATAAGCGTGCAAAAAAAGCTGGAGCTACTAACAGTAACTTCAAGAATCCAAGTGGACTACCTGATCCAGACCATTATACTACGCCACGTGATTTAGCTTTAATTATGAAGGATGCTATTAAAAATCCAGATTTTATTAGAATTGATAGAACATATTCTCTTCAAATTTCACCTAGTACTATTGATGGAAGTAGAAGATGGTTAAATAATCATAATTATATTCTTGATTCTAAATCTAATTACTATTATAAATATTCTGTTGCTTCAAAAAAAGGTTATACAACAGAAGCTCATTTTACTAATATAATATCTGCAACAAAGGATGGTCATACCCTAATAACATCTTGCCTCGATGGCGAAGGGATTAATCAAGTTTATGGTGATGTAAATAAAATTTTTGATTATGGATTTGAAAACTTTGAACTAAAAAAACTTTACTGTGAAGGTGATGAGATTGGTTCTTTTATGGTAGATGACGAAACAAAGGTTCCGCTTCTTGCAGGTAAAGATATATATTATTGCACTAATATTGCTGACAAGAATAATTTAAAAGCTTCTATTGATTATAGTGATCCTATAGGATTAGAAAAAGAAACCTTTAATCGTGGCAACGTGTTAACTATTGCTAAAGTTTTAGTTAACGGAACTGAATTTACAGAATTAGATCTTGTTAGCGGAATAGATAGAGAATTTAATAGCAAAAAAGCTATTGATAACTTTTATGATGAAAATTCTACAAAAATCAAAGTTGCCATTACTGCTGTTTTGCTACTTATAATTTTCATATTTATCAATAAAAAAAAACAAATTGTTCGAAAAAGAAGGAAATCTAGAATAAATAGAATTATAAATAGATAAAAATAATTTAATAAAGACTATCTCAACGTAATTGTTATAATTACTTTAAGATAGTCTTATATTTTTTACATTGAAGATGACATCTCTGAATATATTCCCTCTGAATTAAATGCCATTACTGAATATTTATGTACATGATTAGAATCATAAATAAATGTAAAACTATTTTCCTTTATTGTATTAATTTTTTCTCCATCACAGTATATATCATATCCAGCTATATTTCCTATTGTAGTTGTTGATGGATCCCACAAAATCTTAATCTTATTCTGATTTAAATTTGCCATAGTAAGCTTCAAAATTGGTTTTGAAACACTTCCTATTGGATCAGCTACTGTATATTTTCTTATTACACGTTTAACATTTCCTAGACTATCCTTTGCCTGAACCTCTATCCAGTATATTCCTGACTTTCTAGGTATCCACTCTATGCTAGTTTTATCTGAATTTTCAAGAATTGTAGTTTTTTCTGGACTAACCACTTTATAAGTATAAGTTATTTTTCCATCTCCACCTGTTGCTACTGTATTAAATACAATCTTACTTCCTACCGGTTTATTATTGCTATCAACATTTTCAAATTTTTCTATGTTTAATGGTTTATTTATGCTACACTCCAATTCTTTTATTCCTGTCTCTCCAGTAACTGTATCTTTCACATTAACTCTAACCTTAAATTCTCCAGCTTCCTTTGGAGTCCAGATTATAGAGTCTTCTGAAGTATTTTCTGCAATTATTTCCTTAACTACCCCTGAACTATTTATTAAACTATACGTATATAGCCTAGAGCCTGATCCACCTTCTATATGAGTGGATATTGTTATTGGATTTTCTATTAGCCTTGGTGATGGTTTGTCTATTCCTACACCTTTAAAATTTAATACCTCACAACCTGTATTTATCTCATCTGACATAACTGAATATATACTATCACTACTATAAGCCATTACAGAGTATTTATGATACTTATTATCAAGTTGTATTGTATATTCTTCATTATTCGTTGTATGTTCCAAGACTCCATCCCGGTAAATTCTATATCCTCCTATGGTTCCATTACTTGTTGTTGACGAACTCCAAGAAAGTTTCACATGTTTATTATCAACTTGACTCAATTTTAAATTACTAGGCTTAGATACTTCTCCTACTGGTTCTGTAACTGTATATGCTAACTCCTTTGTTACAAAAACTCCAGTATCATCCCTAGCAATTACTTCTATTGTATACTGTCCAGGTTTTCTAGGTATCCACACAATAGAATTATTTATAGAATTTTCAGCTACTACATAATTCTCTGGCGATGTCACCTTACAAGTGAAAGTAACTTCTCCGTTACCGCCAGTTTCCATAGCTCTAAAAACCACTTCTTTACCTACTGAATGCACAGTATCATCATATATGTATACATCCTTCATTTCTAGTGGCCTATTTACACTATAATATCTGGCCGATGATGTTTTTTCTCCTGTTTTTTTATCTGTTACCTCCACCTTAATATTGCATGAACCTACCTCTTCTTCCTTTGGTGTCCAGATAATTGAGCTATCTGTTGTATCTTTACTAATTACTTCAATTGCCTTCCCTGTATACTGTGACACTATGCTATAAGTGTATAACATGTCACCAGATCCTCCACTTACATTTGGAGTTATTTTTACCTTTGTTCCCACAACACGTGGTTCAGGCTTATCAGTATCGATCCTATTTACAACCAAATCTGGATAATCTTCAAAAACAGTTGCATTACCAGCAGTGCCATCTACAGAAATAGGCATTTTAGCATTAGTTGAATATTCATCATTTTTTACCTCATCTACTATTTTAAACTCCTTTAGTTGTAGAGGCTTATTATCGTTCGGTCCATCACTAAATTCTAAAGTCCACTTGTAAGAGCTTAACTTTTCAGAAGTAATATCTTTAATAACCCTTGATAAATCTATTGCAAAAGTTCCATCTGAAGCTTCAGTAGTCCCCATAAAGGAATATTGTCCTCCTACCGAACCCCTTAGAGGGTAAAAATTATATCTAGTTTTCTCCCTAGTCTTTTTATCAGTAGCAACTAAATTAACTGAACATGCCATTCTATTGGAAGTGTTTAAAGTAAACTTTGCATATAACTTAGACTCTGGTAATATACTAGGAATTACCCACATAAAGTAATTTCCATGAACTCCTCTATCTTCACTACTCATATTCGGAAGTTGTGACTTAGAATTAAATGCATCATAACAAACCCAGAAAAAGCCTTTATTTCCCCAATTTTCTCCCCAAGAGTTTGCAACTTTAAAAGCACCTTTTTCTCCATCATCAACTATTCCATCTCCATCTATATCAGTCCAAATATCATCATTATATCCCACTATAGTCAATCCATGATTTGAAACAAAATCATCTCCTTTGTTATTGTTATATATACATACCTTCTGTCCTACATAATTATCATCTGCTTTAGTACTCGGATCATCCTTAATTCCAAATTCCCCCTTATCCCATACACATGAATCCCAAGTAGTATAGTAATTTATTGCATATCCATTAGCTAGCGCTGTCTTAATTTCATTTAAGCAAGCATCTTTTGAATTGCTAATATGTTCCGGAAAATCTGCCTCCCTAACTTCTTTTATCGAATATCTTTCAGCTCTTTTCCAAGTTAACGCATTAGACTCCCAAGCTCTAAAATTAGTTTCAGGTTTATCTTTTGGAATATAAGGTGCATCTGCTAGTGTAGCTACCCCAATATTTTTTATAAGTTGATAATTGTCTTCAAGCTTTGTTCCCGCATCAGCTCCATCATTAAGAAGATTATAAGTCCATCTAGGTGAAAATCTATGTTCGTCACTGTTTCCATTTCTTCTATCCATAAGATTTACCATGTGGCTCATTTCATAATAAGTAGAAGAAAAACTAGCACACGCTCCAAGGCTTCCTTGATTTGAAATTCCAGGGAATGCATCCAAAGCACTATTATCCACATTTGATGGTAGCTTTTCATTAATTCTTTCAACAGGCTGATCTTCCTTAAAATATCCATCTTCAGTAACTGAATCAGCTGGCAATTCCTTAGGAGACTCCCCATTAATTCTTGCTTTTCCTAAAGGATTCAATCCTACACTACTAACTTTTTTAATAAAATTATTACTTTGTTCGTTTTTCGCTAGTGCTGACTCTTTTGCAATACCAAATCTGTGTCCATCTTCAGATAACTTATAACTAGCATTATCTTCTGTTGAATTTTCAATAATACTTGAATTAGTTTTTTCACTTTCTGCCGCTTTAACTTGACTACTTGTCCCAAAAAATGAGGAAGTCATAGTTAATGCCAATAAAGTTGATAAAAGTCTTTTTTTCATATTGTTCATCATCTCCCCCCCAAATAGTACCATTTAATCTACCAAATGTCAATTTAATACATTTAATCTTTTTTTTACCTAATAATTTCAAATCAAAATCCGTGATATTAATATATTTCCTATGAAATCTATAACTTAATATACATTTTGCCTCACGAATAAATAACATTATAAATATAAAAAAACTATCTCAAAGCAATATTTTAATTGCTTTAAGATAGTCTTTTATCTTCCTATACTATTGGTGTAATAACTTCTGATGATATTTCTGAACGAGTTCCTTTTCCAATAAAAGCAATTACAAAATATTTATGTGCCACTTTGTCTAATGGAACTATATAATTATTTTGATATATTCTATCTACTTTTTTTCCATCACAGTAAATATCATACCCCACTATTGCATCTGTTTTAGTTGTTTGAATACCCCATGTAAGTTTAGCCTCATCACCATCTATTACATTTAAATTTAAATTAGTTGGTTTACTTACGCTACTTGGTGAATCTGTCGCTATATATCTTATACCGTTTGCCATGGTTTTTCCTTTTTCATCCTTTACCAAAACAGTTATCCAATAGGTACCAGCCTTGGTTGGAATCCATGATGCTGAACTATTTTCTGAGTTTTCTATAATAGTATATTTCTCTGGATCAGATACCATATAACTATAACTAATTTTTCCATCTCCACCTGAAACTATTGTATTAAACCATACCCTACTTCCAACTTGTCCACTTTGTTCTCCATATGTTACTACATCTTCAATATTTATCGGTCCGTTAATTGTATAAATCTTTTTTTGATTTTCTATTTCCCCTGTAATAGTATCTTTAACCTCTACCTCAATGTAGTATTCTCCTGTATATTTCGGAGTCCATGTTATTGAACTTTCTGAAGTATTCTCATTTAATACTTCCTTTACTACTCCATTTAATTCTTTAATTCTATATGTATATTGCAACGAGTTTGTTGAAACTACATCAACATCTGCTGTTATATTTATTGGATTTCCCACAAGACGTGGTGATTCTTTATCTGTTTTTATTTCTTTAAAGTTTAATGTTCTATAATCAGATAAATCTATTTCTGAAGACATCTCTGAATATATTCCAGTTGTGCTAAATGCCACTATTGTAAATTTATGTGGTTCCTTATCTAAATACATATCATAACTATTATTAGGCACTCTATTTATCTGCTTTCCATCACAGTATATATCATAACCATCGATGGTACCTGTAGTTGTATCTGGAATATTCCAAGTAATTCTAACCTGATTTTTCGAAATTCTATTTGTTTTAAAATTACTTGGCTTTGATACTTCTCCTATTGAATCTGTAACTGTATATTTTAATGTTTTTTCTACAGAATTCCCAATTTCATCTTTAGCTACAGCTGTTACCAAATACTCCCCTGCTTTTTTAGGACTCCACTTATTTCCATCAAGAGTATATTCCTCTGGTCCAGAGACTTTTAAAGTATAAGTACTGTTTCCACATCCACCTGAAGTCATCATATTAAAATATATCTTGCTTCCAACTGGTTTGTTATTCTCACCATTTACACTAAAATCTTCAATACTTATTGGTGCATTTATAATCGAAAGTTTTTGTAATTGTGTTGTTTCTCCAGTAATTGTATCTTTAACATCTACTTTTATACTAAAATTGCCTGTTTCTTTTGGAGTCCATATTACTGAATTTTCTGTAGTATTTTCTTTAATTATTTCCTTAGCTTCACCAGAATCTGTTACTATACTGTAAGTATAAATCCTTGAACCTGATCCTCCATCTACATTAGCTGATATATTAATAGGATCATTTACAAGACTTAAAACGGGCTTATCTGTTGTTATTTCCTTAAATGTTAGCTTATTATAACATTGAAAAATATTTATTTGATCACTGTTTCCATCTACTACAATAGGATTTTCAATAAAAGCTGAATATTTTTTATTATTTTTTTCATCTACTATTTTATAGTCCTTTAGTTTTAGTGGCAAAGTATCTTTACTAGTATCTGTAACTTTTAATGACCATTCATAAGATTCTATTTTTTCTGGAGTGATATCTTTAATAACTTTTGATAAGTCAATTACGAAAGTTCCATCAGTAGCTTCTTTCGTACCAGTGAACCCATACGCTCCACCTTCTCCACTTCCATAAGTTTCAGTAAATTGATACGGCATAAAAGAATATGTTTCCTTAGTAGTCTTATCTGTAGCTATTAACCTAGCTCCACATTGCTCTCTTCTTGCAGTATTTAATGTAAATTCAGCATACAACTGTGGTTCTTCCGATAATACTTTAGGAATAATCCACGATACTTCCGAAGAAGGTGACATTAGAGTTCCTATATGTTTAGTACGTTTATCATTACTTAATGGATTGTTAGGAACTTCTGTCTCTTGATTAAATGCATCATATGCAATCCAATAGAATCCTTTGTTACCATAACCTGTTCCCCATGAATTTGCAATTTTAAAAGCACCTCTTTCTCCTTTATCAATATGATTATCTTTATTTATATCAACCCACAAATCATCGTTATACCCAACAATAGTAAGAGCATGCCCTGCCCCACCATTATTATTATTGTATTTGCATATCTCTTCCCCAACATATTGATCATCAGTAGATATGTTAGGATCATCTTCAACCTTGCCCCATTCACATTCATCCCAACAAGTTTCATAGTTTAATACATATCCATTAGTCAATTTTGTTTTTATTACATCAAGATTACTATCTTTAGGATTACTGATATGACCTAATATAGTACTCTCTTCTTTCTCTATTGAGTACTTCTGCGCCTTTTTCCACATTGCTCCATCTGTTTGCCATTCTAGATAATTAGTTTCTGGTTTTGGAGATCCAACATAAGGTAGATCCTTTAACGAAACTGCCCCCACATCTCTAATTGCCCAGTAATTTTCACCTATCGAAGACCCTTCATCTTTTCCATGATTTATTAAATTATAAGTCCACTTAGGTGAAAATCTATTTTCATCAGTTTTTCCACTTCGACCCAACATTAAGTTTACCATATGGCTCATTTCATAATATGTAGAAGCAAAGCTAGTACATGATCCAACTTGTCCCTGGTTACCTATTCCTGGAAAACAATCCAATTTACTATTGTCTACTACTGATGGTAGTGAAGAAACATCTTTTACAGCTTGTCCCTCATTGCTTAAATCTACTTTTTTATCGGTATTTGTTGCTGCTTGCAATCCTTTAAATGAATTTTTTCTTGTCCTTTCTTGGCCTAATGAGTTTAACCCTGCACTTTTTACTTCTTCAACATTTTCTTTCTTCCATTCTTTTACTTGAGGTGTTTCCTCCTTTACTCCAAACCTATTTCCTTGGACAGATATATCTTCTGATCCGTTTTCATTAGAATTAATATCATTTGTGTTTACCTTTTCATTTTCTGTAGCCTTTGCTTGAATGTTTGTTCCTAAAAACGAAAAAGTCATTGCTACTACTAGTAATGTTGATAAAAATCGTTTTTTCATATTATTCACCATCTCCCCATATTATAGTACCATTTTATACACCTTATGTCAATTTTATACATTTTACCTATTAATTACTCATTTTATAATGTATTAAAATTTAAAATTCTTATATTTAAACCTCAACAAAAAAACTATCTCAAAACAATTATTTATAATCGTTTTGAGATAGTTTTTACTTTATTCTTTCTATTAAATTTTTCATATCTTCTGGCAATTCAGCTCTTAAAGATAAAGTTTCTTTTGTCCTTGGAGATTTAAAATCTAATCCATAGGCATGTAATGCCTGCCTTCCAATTAATTCTTTCTCTTCTTCACCATATCCATATAGGGAATCACCATATATAGGATGACCCAAGTGATTTAAATGCACTCTAATTTGGTGGGTTCTGCCGGTCTCAAGGAAACATTCTACCAAATCACCACCATTAAAACTTTCAACTACTTTATAATGGGTTATACTTCTTTGTCCCCTATTATCAACAATTCTCTGAATACTATCCACACCTTCTTGTCTATAAATAGGTGCATCTATAGTTCCCTCTTTTTCTTTTAAATGCCCATGTACAATAGCTAAATATCTTTTTTCCAAGTTATTATCCTGCATTTCCTTAGAAAGAGCCATATGAGCAAATTGATTCTTTGCTATAATAATTAGACCTGAAGTATCCATATCTAATCTACTAACTAATCTCACTATACAGTTTTGCTTAGTTTCTTGAAAGTAATATAATACTCCATTTGCTAGTGTCCCTGTTTGATGCCTTTTCGTTGGATGCACAACTACATTAGGCTGTTTGTTCACAACTAAAATATCTTCATCTTCATATACAATATTTATGTCTATATTTTCAGGAATTATATTTTGACTTTCTTTTCTCTGAAGCTTAACTAAAACTTCATCGCCTTCATGAAGTATATATCTCATTCTTACCGAATTTTTATTTACTAATATTCTATTTTCAATAGCTGCTCCTCTAATGAGTCTAGAAGAAAGGCCTAACTCTTCTTTAAGAAATTCTCTAATAGTAGAACCTTCATATCTATTATCAACTTTTTTCTCTAAAGCACTCATTTTATTCTCCTAATTTTTTATAATCATTACCTACAACTACAACTACATCATAAGATGAGTATTTTTCGTCATCAGGTTTGTTGTCAAACTTCGTTACTTCTGTCATATCAGAACTAATGAGTTTTTTTATTTCTTTATCATTAGTCTTAATTATACTTTTTGGCACCGGATCAAAATTTCCTGTATCAACTCTAGTCCATCCAAGTACCTCTAAATTAGTCTTAACCCTTGAAGCTAAACCATTTACTTTTGTACCATTAAGAATCAATACCTTTATATCCTTTTTATCAACACTGCTACTGCTACTAACTGAACCATTTTTCAGCGAATCTATTAATTCCTTATTATTATTCTTATTAAATACTAAGTAAGATTGGCCTCCTATCATCTGGGGTTCACCTTGTATTGTCTTCATTTCCACGCCTCCAGATGATATAAGCTTTAGCCCAAATGATATCATACTTAAAGAAGACATATTAGTATCCATATTTTTTGCAACACTATCCAAAATTTTAGATACTTTAAAAATTATTGTTGGATTCTTACATTTTGCTACAATCTTTTGTAAAAACTTATGTTGATTTTCTATTCTATCTAAATCCCCATTAGCAAATCCTGAACCATCATTATTTTTTCTCCACCTAAAGAACTCTTCTGCCTTCTTTCCATCTAGATGTTCAGTTGTTCCCTTTTTAAAGTTAATATGCAAACCTTGCCCTGGATCATCATATATCATATCTCTTTCTATTTCCATATCAATGCCCCCAATAGCATCCATAAATCCTCTAAAAGCCGCATAATCTATTTTTACAATATAATTTATAGTAGTTGATAGTAAATTTTCAACTTCACTTTTTATTTTCTTATCTCCACCCTGTTCGTAAGCTGCATTAATTTTATATCTTTTACCGTTTTCCGTAACTAGCGTATCTCTTGGTATTGATACAACCTGTGTCTTTTTAGCCTTTTTATTATAATTAATCAACATTATTGTATCAGTTCTTTTTATTGATTTGTTATTTACTTGATTAACATCACCAATGTCCATACCAAGCACAAGAATATTAATTGCATCTCCAGAAGGTGGTGAAGCCGCTATAGTATCATCATTCTTAACTTTAAGGAAAAAACCAACAACTGAAATAATTGTACTTATTATAATTATAGTTAATATGGCCACTAAAGCTAAAAATATCTTTTTCCCAGTGCTAAGTTTTCTAATTTTCCTTTTGCTTATCTTTTTTCTTGCTTTATTATCTTCATAATCATCATCAAAGTTAATGTTTCTACTTCTTTCAATTTTCTCCAATGTTTGAGGTGCTCTTCTTTTTTTCTTTCGTTTGATACCAGATGGTTCTCTTCTCTCCCTATTCATAGTATCCCCCTTTATCCTTACCTATTCCAAATCAAATAATTTCTAGCTTTTACTGTATTTAAATCTATAGGTTTTCCTTGTGAAAGTAAGAAGTTCATTGAACTTGTTAAGCCTAATAAAACACCTTTATCTAAATCTTTTATTGCTTCTTCTCTTAAATTTTCCACACCTTCAAACTTCCTTGAAGGCTCTATCATATCTGCTATATATATTATCTTCTCTAAGCTAGTCATATTTTCTTTTCCAGTAGTATGCCATCTTATTGCACTTAATACTTCTTCATCATCTATATTCAATGAATTTTTAGCTACAATTGGCCCTACTATACAATGCCAAAGCTCAGGAGCCTTTTTTTCGTCTTCAGTTAATTCTACATTATTTTGTATCATTAATTTTTGAAATTCTTCAACATTTAAATTTTTTGCTATATCATGACATAAAGCTGCAAGTTCAGCCTTGCCTTCAGAAACTCCGTTAAGTTCAGCTAATTTTTTTGATACTGATACAACTCCTAAAGTATGTATAAATCTAGTGTCCTTTAAATTAGCCTTTACATAATCATAAGCTTCTTCTAATATATCCATTTTATTCCTCCCTATATAACCCTTTTTCTTTTATAATATCTAATACACTTTTGGGAACTAAGTTTTTTACACTTTCTCCTTTAAATATCTTCTTTCTTATTTCTGTTGAAGATATATTTAATCCTTCTAACTCTAATAAAATTATTTTTCCATTATACTTATTTTCTATAAAACTTTTTCTTTTTATTAATTCATTATCACTATATCCAGGCCTTGTAAAAACAGCAAACTTGCATAGTTCAAATATTCTTTGAACGCCTTTCCACTTATCTAAACTAAAAAGGCAATCTGCACCTGTTATAAAATATAACTCATCTCCATCATTTTTAAAGTGTTCTAAGGTTTCATAAGTATAACTTAATCCCTTTTTCTTTATTTCATAATCTGAAACTGTAAATCCAACTTTTCTTTTTATAGCTAATTGCACCATATTAAATCTGAGGGAAGCCTCAGTAACCTTCTTATCTTGTTTAAGAGGTTGGCTTCCCACTGGTATAAATATAACTTTATCTAAGTCCAATCTTTTTTTTGCTTCCTCTGCTATATAAAGATGAGCAAAATGTATAGGATCAAAGCTTCCCCCAATTATACCCACTTTATTCATAACTAATTTCTTGCCTTTGGAATCTCTATTTGTGGATTTTTCTTAGATTCTTTATAAAGCACTAATTTGCTTCCTATAGCTTGAATTCCTTCACAACCTACTTCTTCACATATCATATCTGATACTTCTCTAGCTTCTAACCCACTATTTTCTAATACCTTTATTTTTATTAACTCTCTCTTTTCTAAAGCTTCTTCTACTTGCTTTAGAAAAGTATCTTCAACTCCATTTTTCCCAACTTGGAAAATTGGATCTATATTATGTGCTAATTTTCTTAAATACGCTCTTTGCTTACCTGTTAGCATTCTTCATCCTCCTATAGTAAATACTCAAATTCATAGTCATTAAGTCTAACCATATCGCCATCCTCAATACCCATTTCTCTAAGCTTAGCTAAAACTCCCTTATTATTTAGAACCTTATGGAAATATCTTAATGAATCTGCATCATAAAGATCAACAGCTTCTAGCAATCTATCAACGAAACTTCCAAATACAACATAAGTATTAAATTCATCATTTTCTTCAATTCTGATGTCATAAGTGAATTTCTTCTCTTCTGGAATATATCTTTCTTCTTCAGATATTTCAAGTTCTGTTATTGGAATTTCTTTAAGCATTCTAGCTGCTTCCTTAATAACATCATCAACACCATCTCTTGTTGCTGCTGACATCTTAAATACTTTTTTATAACCAACTTCCTTAACCTTTTTCTCAAAGTCTAAGAAAACTTGTTCATCATAAAGCATATCCATCTTATTAGCTACAACTATTTGAGGTCTATCCCAAAGCTTTACTGAATACTTTCTAAGTTCTTCATTTATCTTAACAAAATCTTCAAAAGGATCTCTTCCTTCAATACCTGATATATCTACAACATGTATTAGAATCCTTGTTCTTTCAATATGCCTTAAGAATTCTAATCCTAAACCAACACCTTCTGAAGCTCCTTCTATGATTCCTGGAATATCAGCCATGACAAAAGGTTCAGTTCCATCTGTTCCAACTACCCCAAGGTTTGGTTTTAGTGTAGTAAAGTGATAATTAGCTATCTTTGGTTTTGCCTTTGTTGTCATGGATAAGAATGTAGATTTACCTACATTAGGAAAACCTAATAATCCAACATCAGCAAGAAGCTTAAGTTCTAATATTATGTTCATTTCTTCTCCAGGCATTCCTGGCTCTGCAAAGTGTGGTGCCTGTCTAGTAGGTGTACAGAACTTACAATTTCCTTTTCCACCTTTTCCACCTCTTAAAAGCACAAACACATCATCTTTATGCGAAAGATCAGCTACTATTTTATTTGATTCTGCTTCTCTTATAATAGTTCCCATTGGAACTTTTATATATAAATCCTCACCATCTCTACCATAACATTTTGATGTTCCACCATTAACACCATCTTCAGCTACAAATTTTCTCTTATACTTAAAATCAAGAAGGGTTGTTATACCAGTGTCAACTCTGAAGATAACATTTGCGCCTCTTCCCCCGTCTCCACCATCTGGCCCTCCAAGTGGAACATACTTCTCTCTTCTAAAAGATACAGCACCATCTCCACCTTTACCAGATCTTACATATACCTTGGCCTTATCTATAAACATTTAATCACCTGTCCTTGTGTAAAATCTTTTTCTTTATATTATTCCTTAAGTTTCCTGTTTTTATTATAACATGAATAAAATTTTCATATTTCAACTTCATTAAATATTAAAGTTTTTTTAAGACTTTTAAAAAAGCACCCTGAACCAGGGTGCTTTTTAAAAGAAAAATTATTCAGCTATTTCTTCTACTTGTACTGGGTAAACACTTGCTCTTTTCTTATCTCTACCCACTCTTTCGAATCTAACAACTCCATCAACTTTTGAGAATAAAGTGTCATCTCCACCTCTTCCAACGTTGTTTCCTGGATGAATCTTAGTTCCTCTTTGTCTAACGATAATGTTTCCTGCTAAAACGAATTGTCCGTCTGCTGACTTAACACCAAGTCTCTTAGCTTCAGAATCTCTACCATTACTTGTACTACCTTGCCCTTTCTTATGAGCAAATAGTTGAAGGTTCATAATTAACATAGTTTACACCTCCTCATGTTTTAAAATAATATATTCTTTACGTTTCTTTTCTCCAAAAGATTGATCTAAGCTCATAATAGTACTATCTAAGCTCTTCTCAAAGGTCTTAAGTAAAACCTGAGCCTCATTTGTCTCTTCGTCGGTAAAACCTTGAAGATCTAATGCAAGATATCCATCCTTCATCTCATAATTTACATTAAGCTTTAAAACTTCATCTAAACCTATGATTACACTTTGTGATAACACAGATACAGTATTACATATCATATCATATGCATCTCCAGCTAAAATAGCTTCTCTATCTCTTAGAGCATGACTATTTATACTAAAGGATAGAATATTATCTTTTCTTGATCTAATTTTAATTTCTATCATAAGAATTAAGCTTCGATCTTTTCTACAACTAACTTAGTGTAAGGTTGTCTGTGACCATTCTTTCTTCTGTAGTCTTTCTTTCTCTTATACTTGAAAACTACAACCTTCTTTGCCTTACCTTGAGCTAATACCTTAGCAACAACTTTAGCTCCTTCTACTACTGGAGTTCCAACCTTTAAAGTTTCTCCCCCAACAGCAAGAACTTCAGTTAATTCAACTGTTGATTCAACTTCAGCGTCTAGCTTTTCAACGAAAAGAACGTCTCCTTCTTGAACTCTGTATTGTTTTCCACCTGTCTTTACTACTGCGTACATTAAAAAACACCTCCTCATAACGGTCTCGCCACTATAGGTACAAGAATTAAAACTTGTTTTAATAAAAACCTGTGTGTGTGCGGTCTACCGTGATATTCTATCATAATGTAAGAATAATGTAAAGTTTTTTTTATTAATCTAGTCTTTTGTATTATATATACATTAATAATTATAATGAAATTGCCTTAAAGTATTTTTTTTACTTTAAGGCAATTAGTTGAATTTTACATTTATTATTATGCTACTTGCTTCTGAGTAGAACTTGCTACATCAATTATAATTTTTAACAATTCACTTCTTGTTAGAAATCTGCCACCTAATGATGCTCTTGAGCTCTTAATCGCTTCTCTTATTGTTGCTAGTTTTCGCACATCTACTGGATTATTTCTTCCTAATGCGTAATACTCATTTACATAGTTACTAGATCTCTCAATTGTCTCTTGTCCGTTATTTGATTTATATATTTGTATTCCTAAGTTTATTGCATTTTGTATATCATTTAGCTTTAACTTAG
>NZ_SULK01000004.1:139532-139971 GCF_007115085.1 Clostridium sp. HBUAS56017
TTCCATCTGTTACTGTTATTGTTTTACTGTCTTTTATATCTGTATTTATACATATTATATTATCTTCTGTTACCTTTGTTTCGCCAAGTCTTTTATAGTCTTCAACACTTGCTTCGCCTGCGATTATTCTTCCTGCTGCTTCATATCTTTTTGCTAGTGTTTCATCTATAACCTTTTGTACTTCTTCCTTTGTTAACTTACTTCCTTTTGCTTTTTCTGCTTCTTCTATTGCTGCTTTTATTTGTGATACTACTAGTACTGATTCTGTATCATCTGCTGTTTCTTTTATTATCTTTAACAATTCACTTCTTGTTAAGCATCTTCCATCTACTAACATTCTTGCTATCTTTATTTGATCTCTTATTGTTGCTAGTTTTCGCACATCTACTGGATTATTTCTTCCTAATGCGTAATACTCATTTACATAGTTACTAGATCT
>NZ_SULK01000004.1:140046-226108 GCF_007115085.1 Clostridium sp. HBUAS56017
CTCAATTGTCTCTTGTCCGTTATTTATTCTCTTAATAACATCTTCAACACTTAATGCTGCTTTCACAATTACTTGAGCATTTTTAGCTTTAATATCTACATTACCTTTCATTTCACCATTGATATAAATCAAGTTATCAACAGTAACTCCAGTGACCCCTATTAAATTATAATCATCTAAAGTCCCTTGACCATTATTAATTCTTATATAAGCATTATTAATATTGATTATTACAGCAATATCAATTTTTATTTTTGCTAAATCAGTATATCCTCTACCTTTAATATCTGCATTAACATAAATCAAATTATCTATAGTTACTCCAGTTATACCTAAATATGCATAATCACTTAAATTTCCTTCTCCTGCATTTATTCTTACTAATATTTCATTTATTGAAGTAACTTTATTAATATATGCTTGAATTTCAGCTAAAGTACTATAACCTTTCCCCTTAAGTTCTGCATTTATATAGATTAAATTTATTTCTGTTACACCCGTAACACTTATAAGATTGTAATCTGCTAATGTTCCTTGTCCATTATTTATTCTGTCTAATGCTGCATGTATTTCAATTACAGTATTTACTGCTACCTTTATTTCTGGTATTGTTCTGTAGTTTTTGCCTTTTAATCCTTCATTTATATATATTAGATTATCAATATTCACTTCAACTAATCCTAATAACTGAAAATCTGCTAACGTTCCTTGCCCATCATTTATTCTATCAAATGTTGCACAAACAGCTACTACTGTATTAACTGCAATTCTATATTCTCCTAAGGTCAAATATCCTTTTCCTTTTATCTCTGCATTTATATATATAATGTTATGTTTAGTTACTCCTAGTATTCCTAGTACTATATAATCATTTAAAGTTCCTTCGCCTCCGTTAATTCTTACAAAAATATCCACATAGCTAACAACTTTATTTATAGATGCTTGTACCTGTACTAAATCTCCATATCCTTTTCCTTTTAATTCTGCATTTATATAAATTAGATTATTAATATTTACTCCCGTTGCTCCTATAAGTTCATAATCGTCTAAACTTGCATTTCCTAGATCTATTCTTCCATAAGCAGCTCTTATATTAATTACTAAATTAACTCTTACTTGTATATCTGCTTGATTATTATAATTTTTACCCTTTAAATCTACATTTACATAAATTAAGTTCTGAACATTAACTCCTGTTATTCCGATGAATTCATAATCATCTACACTAGCTGTTCCTAAGTTAATCCTTTCAATTATTGCAGCTATTTTTAAATGTATTTCATATTGAGCTACAATATCTTTTACCTTTACTTGGACATCACTTAAAATCCTATAACCATAACCTTTAATATTTATATTTATAAATATTAAGTTATCTACTGTTACTCCTGTTGCTCCAATAATTCTATAATCATCTAAAGTACCTTGTCCTAAATTTATCCTAATTAATGCATCATATATTTTTATATTAGCTTCTATTCTTGTCTTTATTTCTGCTATAGTAATATAACCTTTGCCTTTTAAATCTGCATTAATATAAGCTAGGTTATTGACATTTACTCCAACTATACCCAATAAATTATAATCTGCTAAAGTACCTTCACCTAAATTAATTCTTATTATTGATTCATATATATTAACTATTATATCTATTCTAGCTTGTACATCTCCAATTGCCTCATAAGATCTTCCCTTTAAATCAGCATTTACATATACTAAATTATCAATTGTTACTCCAACAGCCCCTATAATTCTATAGTCTTCTATAGTTCCTTGTCCTAAATTTATTCTTGCATATGCATTATATACCTTTACTAAAACATCTATCTTTATTTGTAGTTCTGATACTACAAAAGAAGTGTTTCCTTTTATATTTATATTTACATATACTAAATTATCTACTGTTATTCCAACTATTCCTACTACTTTATAATCTTCTATTGTTCCCTGTCCTGCATTTATCCTTACAAATGCATTGTACATTTTTACTAGCACATCTATCTTTATTTGTAATTTTTCTGCTACAAAGTAGTCATTTCCCTTTATATTTATATTTACATATGCTAAATTATCTACTGTTATTCCAACTATTCCTACTACTTTATAATCTTCTATTGTTCCTTGTCCTGCATTTATCCTCACAAATGCATTGTACATTTTTACTAATACGTCTACCTTTACTTGTATCTCTTTTGATGCACTATAGATAGTTCCTTTTATATTTACATTTATATATACTAAATTGTCTACTGTTACTCCAATTACACCTATAGTAGTATAATCATCTAATGTTCCTTCCCCTCTACTTATCCTTCCATAAGCATCATAAACTTTTACTAGAATATCTACTCTTTCTTGGATTTCCGGAGAAGTAGTATAATTTCTTCCCTTTAAATCTAAATTTATATATGTTAAATTTTCTGTTGTTAATCCAACTATTCCTAAATATTTGTAATCTTCAACAGTTGCTATTCCTTCATTTATTTTTCTAAAACACTCATTAGCTTTTATAATTGATTCATATATTTTTATTACTATATTTACTCTTTCCTGAACTGCTTCTTTTGCTACATAATCTTCTCCTCTAACATTAATATTTATATATGCTAGATTTTGTGCAGTAACACCAACTACTCCTATAGACTCATAATCTTTTAAAGTTGCTTGTCCTAAATTTATTCTTGTATATATAGCATCATTTTTAATTACTAATTCTACTGCTATCTTTATTTGTGCTATAGTTGTATAATTCTTTCCTTGTAATGCTCTATTTACAACTAATAGATTGGTAGATGTAACCACATCTATTCCGATAGCTTCATAATCTTCTATAGTAGCATTACCTGAATTTATAGCTTCTATAGCTTTAAATAATCTTAATGTACTGTCTACAGATTCTTTTATTTCACTTCTTAATAAATCAATTCCTTTTTTATCTCTAAAAATTTTTATATCAGCTCTTATAGCATTAATACTTTCTTGAGTTACCCCTCCAATTGCTAATGCTTCATAATCCTTTAGACTATCATTTCCTCCATTTATATTCCTTAATGGTATTACTACCTTATCTATCGCTTCTTGTACACTTTTTAAAGTTCTATAGTTTTTCCCCTTTAGTGCTTCATTTACATCAAATATGTTATTAATATTTACTCCAGTTGCTCCAATGTATTTATAATTATCTATTGTAGCTTTTCCTGAATTTATATAATAGAAGAAATCTATTATCTTTAATGCTTCATCCACTGCACTAGCTATCTCAGATTTTGTTAAATCCTTTTGTTTAATAGCTCTTTTCCCTAATATTACTTCTCTTATCCAACTAATATTATCTTTAGTTACCCCTTCTATTCCTAATATTTCATAATCTGCTTCTGTTTCTTTTCCATCGTTTATTTTACGCAAAGGTTCTATAATTGTATTTATTTCTACTTTTACATTTCCTAATTCTGTCCAACCTTTTCCCTTTACCCATTCATTAATATCTGAGATATTAACCTCATTAACTTCATTTATTCCTATGAATTTATAATCATCTATAGTAGCTTGTCCCTGATTTATCTTATCTAAAGTTACTTTTATTTTATCTATAACTTTTTGAGTAACATCTATTATTTCTGCTCTATTTAAATTATCTCCTTTTGTAGCTTTTTTACTTGTTACACTTTTCCTTATTAACTCAATATAATCAAACTTTACATTATATATTTCTAATGTATTGTAATCATCGATTGTTTCTATCCCATTATTTATATTTGAAGTAGCTAATAATATTTTATCCACCACTTCTTTTATTTTACTTATACTTCTATATCTTTTGTCTTTTAACCAATTATTAATGTCTGCTATGTTTTTATTATTAACTTCAGTAATTTGAATTAAACTATAGCCACTTTCTTCTCCTTGGCCTAAGTTTATCTTATCAAAAATCACATCTATTTTTGCTACAGTGTCATCTACAATAGCTGAAATCTCATCCTTATTCAAATTTTCTTTCTTTTTTATCTTTGCATCTGCTACTGCTTTTCTTATGACCTGAATATTATCTAATTTTACTTTTCTTATTCTCAGTAAAGTATAATCGTTCAAATCTTCTGTTCCATTATTTATTCTTATAATGGCTTTTTCTTCTTCAGACAAAGTACTATCCACAGTAGTAGTTCCACTGTCACTACTGACAAAAGTATTAGTACTTACAACATTTTCTTTTGTAGTTAATCCCCCAGCTTCCTTATTATTTGTCATTTCTTCGTTATATTCACTTTGGCTAATATCACCTTTCACAGGTATAACTTCTGCCGCATACGTATACACTGGTATATCCATCACACATTTACCTAATAATGCTAGTATAGATATAATTATGGTCCTTTTTATAATTTTAATCATTTACCCACCTCCTTCCCCATGATAACATATACTGTATGTCATGTAATTATATTATCATTCTTCATATTCATGCATAATACGAGCTGTTTCGACTATTGTATTTAGTTCATTCTACAAAAAATAATTGTCCCATTTTTATGAAAAAGTCATCTTTTTTAAGGGAAGATATATCAAGTCACATTCCCACTAATAAAACTATACTTATATCTTCTACAATATACCTAAATAGTTCTTTTGTTACTGAATCAGTAAATTTCCTTCCTTTTGATATACCTGCAAATACCCTCTGAAAATATTTTTCAAGATTCCTATTAAGTAAATAACTAACACACTTTATTATTTAAAGTTAAATATTAATATATATTCGCAAAGTATTTCACTACTATTCGACAAAAAAACTGTTTAAAAACAACTTTTATAAATAAAATTATTTTCAAACAGTATACCATCATCAATTATTCTATTTTAATTAAATATTGTTCAATATTCTTCTTTTGATTTTTAAATATTAAAGGTTCAACCCTATATCCTTCAATACCACCCACATAATTAATATAAATTTCTTTATCAAGCCATCTATATTATTTAAAAAAGAAACTATATCTTCTCTAATGTTATCCTTATATGCCTCATCTACCTCTATAAAGAAATCATTAATACCATTTTCATTATGATATCTAGTTATCTCATTATTGATTAGACCTTCTAAATAAGATAACTTTAGTAAAGCGCCACTACCTAAACATAATGGACATTGTTCTTCCATATATTCATAGATACTCTTCCCTACTCTTTTTTTAGAAATTTGAACTAAGTTTAATTCCGTGAATGGGAATATCTTATGATTTCCTCCATCTTCTTTTAATGCTTCTTGCCAAGTTTCAAAGTTAAAGTACTCTGACCATCCATCAAACTTCTCACCCTTTTCAAAAGCTTTAATTAATACTTCACACATTCTTCTATCTCCTCTAGCAAATAGAACTTTCATATATGAAGTTTCTTGATAATGGTACTCCTAGATTTAATTGACCCTTTTACAGCCTTAATCTTTTCATTAACTTCCTCTATTTTTGCCATAGGAGCCCATTGAAATGATGTGAATGGCTTTGGTATAAGTATCGATGTGCTTACAGTTATCTTTTATAAAAAACTCAGGCACGAGAGCCTGTTGATATCATCTTAGAACCCTTTAACATTGCTTAGGTATCTATTTAGTTATTTTGTTTGAAATACATGTATGATATTCCACTCATTTCTATCAATAAATCTTAGGTTACATAATATGGTTATATAAGCAATATAATCCTTACATTATAATATTTGTATGAAGGAGGGATAGATATGTTTAAAGTCCATAAGAAATTAATTTCTTCAAATGTACCAAGAACTATTAGATTTACGGAGGAACTATTTAATGAATTAAATAATGTAGCAATAAACGAAGATATATCTTTTAATCAATTAATTCTTCAATGTTGTGAGTATGCTCTTATGGAGTATGAAAAAGAAAATAGTGATGAAAATTGATATTTTCTATTTTAAAAATTGAAAATGCAAATAATGAAGCTTAAAGTAAATTTTAGTTAATTAAGGAGTGAGAAAACATGAAAAGGCCAAATGATGTTGAGCTAAATTGGAAGCATGGTGAACCATATATAGTTGATAAAACTGATAAGGGAATATATAAGATATATTTAGAAGATATTATATACATAGAAACGTATAAGAGAAATACATTAATTCACACGAAAAAGGAAAACATTTTAAGTTATAAAACTATGAAATATCATTTAAAAATTCTAAATAACAGCTTTTATAGGTGCCATGAAAGTTATATTGTAAATTTTAAATATATAAGTAAAATAATAAAATTAGATATTACCCTAAAGAATAATGAAATATTGCCATTAAGCAAAAATAGGAAAATAGGTTTTTTAGAAGCATTATTAAACTTTTATAGAAGTCAATTACTATCTAATAACTAGAGGCTTAGCCAAAAAGAACAGTTAGTCTAAATAATTTTCAATAAAACAAAAAAATTTAACTTCATTTTAAAAAATAGATGTAAAAAATATTGATAATACTTAATTTTTTGCATTAAAATATAGGGGCAACAAATTACTTAATGCCCCTATATAATTTTAACTAGATTTGAGTCCGAAATTAAATATATTTTCTAAGAATATAAGAATTACATATGGAATAATCATATCTATAAGACTTTCATCAAACTAAAAAGAGCGTCAATTTCGTTGACACTCTCTTGAAAGCTTCTTATTGCCTATCATTATTTAATAATTGGAACCTATAACATATTATCTTATTAATTATTATAAACATTATTAATATAACTAATAGCGCAATAAATAGTAATTCCAGTGAATATTTAGATAAAAGTAATCCTATTCCTGAAGAAATTATAGATCCTCCAAGGCATGCTGCCCCAACTTGGTATCCAATCAATTTCTCTGCCACATCTTTACTAAAACGTATTGGTGTTTCATGCATTAGACATGGATATACCGGAGATAATCCCATACCGAACATAATTACTCCAATTACATTACATGTATAACTATAGGTGAAAATAATGAATAATAGCCCTAGAATAGCCATGACTAGTCCTATTGTAATCATCTTTCCGTTCCCTACCTTATTTACGATAGTCCCTGAAATTAACCTTCCTACCATAATAGATGAATAATAAATAGTTACTGATATTCCTGCTAATTCTATAGAAATATATCTTGACTCTATCAATACACTATTTAACCATGTTCCCATTGATAATTCCATTCCAGTATATAAAAAGAATAATATTACAGCTAAAAACTGAACATCCTTCGAAAATAATCCTTTTACTTTAAGCTTTTCCTCTTGCTCTTTCTCTTGATTTAAAGTTCTAGGTTCAATTTTCCAAAGCCCTAACAAATCACTTATCAATAAAAGAATTGATATTGATAATTGTATACCTGAAATTATAATATATCCAATCTGCCATGTATTAATATTAGTTATTGAATAAGTCATTATAAATGGTCCTAGAGTAGCACCAATTCCCCAAAAACAGTGTAACCAATTCATATGCCTAGACGTATAATTACGTGCTACATAATAATTAAGTGTCGAATCAACAGCACCTTGTCCTAATCCTAAAGGTATAGTACATATAATTAACCATACGAAATTAGATGAAAATGAATATCCTAAAAGAGATAATCCAGTTAATAAACAACTAAAAAATACAATACCTCCAGTTCCGAAAATTTTCAACAATCTCCCATTCATTATGCTAGAAATGAACGAATTACATAAAAGTAATGTTGTTAATATACCAATACTTTCAAGTGGCAAATTCATATCAACTCTTATACTAGGCCAAGCAACTCCTAGTACTCCATCTGGAATCCCTAGACTAATGAAAGCTAAATATATAATTATAATTAATATATTTTTTTTATTTTTAATCACCTTATTACCTCCTCATACTCTTTCGATTTGCTAGATCTTATATATTTTCAATATAATTTCTAGCTGTTAAATGAGTAAGCCCTTCAAGATAATATTTTGTATCATTTTCTGCTAAAGCAATATTAGGCATCATAATGTCTGAAATATATCTTTTAACATATTTATAGATTATTTCTAAATTCATGTTTTTTATATTTTCATTATCTCCCCCAACTACAACTAAAGAAGGATTTATGACACAATTTAGAATTGAGATTATTCTAGCAATTAATTCTACGCATTCTTCATAAGTAGAATATTTTAAAATCTCATTAATATTTTTGCCATCCTTCCATGGTAGAAAACCTAATTCCCCAGCAAATTTATTATTACCATGAACTATCCTACCATCAACTATTATACCTGCTCCTATACAACTATTATTAAAATGAATATATACAATATTGCTACTTTTAACGCTTATATCATTAAATTCACAAACTTTATCAATAACATATCCATAAGCAATAGCATTTAAATCATTTTCTAGAATTACTGGTATATTTAACTTTTCTTGAATTTCTTGTCCCATTTTATTTATGTGCCAAATATTAAACCCTTTACTTATATAGAAGTGTTTTTCCTTTACTATTCCTGGCACTCCTATTCCTACAGAGCAAATATCCCACTCACCTTTTTTTTCCAACATAAAATTTATTAAAATATCAATGTTATTCTCAATAGCATTAATATTTCCTTCTTCTTTTACATTGCTAAGCAAGTCGCTAATCTTATAAATAATTTCTCCATTATCAACACAGAACGTTAAGATTAAGTTTTTCTCTGGATTTATTGTATATCGTTGAGCCCGTCTACCACCACTAGATTCATCTAACTTTAATTCAATAACATCTCCATTTTCTTTTAATTCTTCTAATAAAGTTCTTACTGTCGTTAAACTTATTTGAGTTTCTTTCGATATTTCTCCTCTAGTTGCAGAACTACGACTAATTAGAACCTTATATATCAAACCCATATTCATTCTTTTAATTAGTTCTGGTTTTACAACTGTTTCATTGTTATAATAACCAATGTTTAATAAGTCCATCTAATATCTCCTTTTTCTTAGAGGTACAATCTACGCTTCCTATTTGAATCTTAGGTTTTGTTTTTCCGTGGAAGTCACTACCACAAGTTAAACTTAACTTTAGCCTAGATGCTTGTTCGATATAGAAGTCTCTTTGATATTCAGAATGATAGCTACTAAATGCCTCAATTCCTACAATCCCTTCTTCCACAATTCCATCTAGAATATCTATATTTTCTTTAATATTATTACCAGGATGTGCTAATACCGCTACTCCCCCTGCTCTATTAATCATATTTATAGCTTCTGTCAAAGTAATATACTTTATCTCAACATATGCTGGTTTTCCTTGTGAGCAAAAATCCCAATAGAAATTTACATATGGATTATCATCTCTGTTCCCCCCCGGAAAGTACTCTTTAAGTAGCTTATTATCTTTATTTCTCTCATCCCCCAAAGCAACTTCTGCAATAATTTCTCCTGTTACTACGCCATCTTTCGATATTTCTTTCACCTTATCATCATCAACATATATTCCTAACTCTTTTATTATCTGAACTTTTTTAGCAGCAGCTCTTTTTTCTTGATTTAATATATTAATTCTATTTTCTTCAAATTTTTCATAATCCGGATTTACTCCATATCCTAATACATGTAAATTAATATTATTATAAGTACAATCTAATTCTATAGCAGGAATTACAGTTATTCCCAGTGTCTTTCCATATGATACTGCTTCTTTTACACCTTGCGTACTATTATGATCTGCTATTGCTAATACACTCATTTTATTTTTATAACCGATATCTATTAATTCCTTGGGCGTATATTCTCCATCATCACTATAATAAGAATGTAAATGCAAATCTACGTTAAAATCCAAATCTCTCATAATCATACCCCTTCTCTATACTTTTATTACATACTTTTATAAGTACATAACAAAAGTATAGCCCATTTTACTTTTTATGTCAATACAGTAATTTCATTACTTACCCTGCAAATATCTCCATAAAAATCTAATGAAATGATATTATTTTTATATTCTACATATGCTTTTTCTGATATATTATAAATTTCATTTACATTTTTAATATAAAAATCAGTTAATTCTTTATGATTAAACTTAAATATTGCAAAAGCTTTCGCTACTAATATAAATTTGAGCATTTCCCCATTTATATTAATTTCTACTTTCTGATTTTTCTCATCTTTGCTAACAACAAATAAATATTTAATTTTCTTATCACTATCAACGCGAGTAGATATAAATACATTTCCCTTTAAAACTTCCAAATTCAATCGTTTTTCAAATACCAAATTGAAATTTTTTTCATCTAGCTCAAACTTGTAAAAAAACTTAGAATTAATATCTCTATTTTCATAATATTTTCTTAAATCACAACATGCCTTTAATTTTTCATCTAAATTTGGAATATCATTATAACAGTGTAACTCTCCTCCATCTTCTAAATAATTGATAAGTTTTTGTTGAACTTGAGATGAAAGAAAATTAAAGCTATAAAAAATCAAATACTTATATTTTCTTAAAGACTCTTCTTTAACATTTTCTAAATCAACTAAATTAAATTTCAAATTTTCATTAATACATGTAGAAACAATTACATCCAAATTATTACTAATCTTGCCCCATGCTTCCAAAGAGTAATATGGTCTATAAATACATACCCCTATTTCTGCCTCTACATCACAATCAAGCAAATCCTTTTGCGCATTTAAAAAAGTATTAAAATGTTGTAGTGACTTATATTTATTATGTGAGCTTTCAGAATCACTAATAGGAGCTGCTTCACAATATGGACCACTAAATAATTTAGGATCTTCAGCATACATATTTATTGTTTCATCACTAAATTTAAGATGTTCTGCACATGAATTTGTTGAACATACATTATAAACATTAAATCCATTAGATCCTCTTGATATCATTATTACTTCATGATATAGAGAAGTAATAGAATATTTATATTCTTCTCCAGCCCATAAATGTCCCCAATTATCCTCAATATTCCCCCACTTTGCATAACTAGCGACAAAAATTATCTCATTAAATGCTTTTTGGCTATACATAGCATTAGGAAGCCAATTAGTGTAAGCAAAAGTAATCCGAGTATCATTAACCCTATTTCTTGTAATCCATGATGCATAAGAGCTATCTTCATCAATCTTAGGAGGATTTATATTGGCAATAATAGGAATATTGTATTTTCTAAAAATTGCTGAATAATTTTTGTAAAACTTTTCTAAATATTCACAGCTCCATTCGCCCCAATCAATATAATCTAAGTCATCTTTATATAAATCTTCCTTATTTCTTTCAAATATATCTTCAAAACTGCTATAGTCTGTATCATGAAGTAAATTATATAATCCTATATATCGATATTTTTCTTTAAGATAATTATTGTAGTTATCTAACCCTTTTGGTGAAAAATCATAATCAGTAATATTACTATTAGCATTACAGTATATTCCTTCATTTCCTACTTGAATCCCAATAATAGGTCCTCTTGGGTAGGCATTAACTTCCAATATGTTATAACAAATATTATCAAACCATTCCTTTGTTAAATTAAAGAAATCTTCATTTAATGGATTTGGTAATTCAGTATTCATATATTTTATTGCTTTTCCATCGTAATTTAAAATATTTTCAAACTCTCCTTTTAATACAAAATCCGGTAAACCTCCATGTTTAATTTCTGCATGTATAAATGGCCCAGGTTTAATAATACAATACATATTTTTTTCTCTAATTAATCTTAATAAAAAATTTATATCAGAATTATTATATATTTCTCCACTAAAAAAGTATTTTATAGAAACATAATTTTGAGCAGAATGATGTCTCCATGGAATATAAAACGTAACAATGGATATGCCTAATCTCTTTATTTCATCCAACTTTTCATTCCAAAATTCTTTCTTATCCCTATAATATGGGTAATCTGCTGTTATTAAAAAATTTTTTTCTCCATTTATTTGTAAAATATTGTTTTTAAAAGAAACATTCTCTGATTTATTCATTCACATATATCCTTTCTAATAAAATTTAATAAATAGGGGAGGCATATGATTTCCCCTTTTCTTCTATTATTAATTTACAAATACGCCTTCCCCTAATTTAACTATTTTTTTATCTATTACATTTCAAATACTACTTTCATTATTTCATTTTTATCTGAAACATTTTTTTCTCCAACCAATATTTTAAAAGCATCTTCTGCTTCACTTAACTTAAATCTATGAGTAATTAATTTTTCTAAATCAATATTCTCTGCCATATCAATAGCTCTAATAAACATATTATTATAGTCACCAGCACCTATTATTGTTATTGCATTATTAGTAATATATAGTGGGGAAATTGTTGCTTTGTAATTAGAATTAAATCCCATTAACACAATACGCCCACCTTTATCTACTAATTCTAAAGCCTCTTCAAATAAACATCCTGTTGCATCTACAACAGCATTTGGTTTTCTTCCAAACTTCTTAACAATACCATCTATATAATTTTTGTCATTTGCATCTACAACTTCACTATTACTTAATATGTTTCTCAAAAAGTTTAGCCTTTCTGGTCTTTTTTCTACAATAACTGTTTTCAAAGCCATTTTTTCAGCTACCATTGCAAATAATGTTCCAATTGGGCCTCCTCCCAATATTACTAACTTATCATCAAAAGCTAATTTTAATGCTTCTAAATTGTTAAGCACGCATGTAAGAGGTTCAATTAGAACAGCTCTATCATCACTAATAGTATCTGGCAATAAATAAACAAAATCTTCTGGCATTACAATATATTCAGCGAAAGTTCCATCTTTGTCTACTCCTGTTTCAGTATTTGCCTTATTGTCACATAAGTTATGAAAACCTTTTTGACAATAATAGCACTTTCCATCAAACAATGTAGGATCAATAACAACTCTATCTCCAACTTTTATTGTAGTTACATCTTTACCAATCTCTTCAATATTTCCTATTGCTTCGTGTCCTAAAACTACGTCTTTTGCTCCTGGAAAATTACCGGAATAAATCCTCAAGTCTGTTCCACAAACTCCTGTTAAAGTAATTTTAACTATTACATCTGTTGATTTATTAATTTTAGGTTCCTTTCTATACTCACAATTAACTGAATTACTTCCTTTATAAACAATAGCCTTCATAATATTTCCTCCTTAATCTTTCATAAGATCTATAACTTCATTAATACTATTAATCCAATTTATAGAATTTAAAATTTTAGAATGCAACTCCAAATTTGATGCAGCAATACAAGATTGAAGATTTTTTTCGCTTATATCAATTAGTTTTGTTAGCCCAAGATCCTTTCCAAAAGCATCAGTAATTATAACTCCAGCCTTTCTAGCAATATATACGGCTGCTGCTATATCATATGGAAACAGGTGTAACATTTTCCCATTTCCTACTTTTCTAAACTCATTTTCTAAAAATGAATTTTCTTTTACCAATCTATTTCCAATATCTATATAAGCCTCTAGCTGTCCTGTAATTATTCTAGATATAGAATAAGTAGAGCTATTAAAAATAAATACTCCCCCTTTATTGGCTGATGAATCAATCAGATCTCCAATACAATGAGTAATTATTTTAGAAGGATGTCCATTAAATTCAAAACTCCAAAACATTTTTTCTAATGAAGTGTTTTTAGATAATTTAATTTCTCCATTAGATACATATATATCCTCACTTAAATAATCAGAATAGAAGTATGATTCACTTTTAAACTCATAAAGTAAAGCATATTGAATATCATTTATGCAGGCATCTTCTTTATATTTAGCTACTGCCACTGAAAAACAACAACTTTCTAATCCAGCTGCTGCACTTCTTGTCCCATCAATAGGATCAATAATTAAAATATACTGGGGATCTTCACAAAATCTGATTAATCCTTTATCCTCTGAATAATATGCAATACTCTCATTACTACTTTTCAAAAAATCAAAGACAGCCTCTTCTGCAATATCATCAATACTAAATTGAGTATCCCCTCCCGATGAAATCCCTAAATTTCTTTTTGCTTTTAAAATATCGAAGTTGTCATTAACTGACTTTATAACACTTTTTGACAAACTAAAAATAAAATCTTTCAAGCTATTTTCCTCCTCTATAATATAAAACTTTCTAATACTTTATCTAACTTATTCATCATTATTTCACATTCTTCCAATGTAATATTAAGAGAAGGTCTAATTTTGAATACATTCCCAAATCCATACAATGAAGATCTTAATAACAATTTATTTTCAAATGCTTTTTTTACTATTGCATTAGTTAATTGGGTATCTGGTTCTTTTGACTTCTTATCTTTAACGACCTCAATTCCTATCATCAATCCTACCCCTCGTACATCTCCAATAAACTCATACTTTTCTTTAAATACCTTAAGATGTTCCATAATATAATTTCCCGCTTCTTTTACATGTTCTAAGAAACCATCTCTTTTAATAATTTCTATTGTTTTATTTCCTGCTGTACAGCTTAATACATTAGAACCATATGTGAATGAATGAAAATGAGCTTCCATTTCATTAAATTTTTCTTCCATCAAAATAGCTGCTACTTGATATCCGGTTCCTCCCAATCCTTTTGCAACTGTCATGATATTAGGACTTACATTAAAATAGTCTGCTGCAAACATTGTACCTAATCTTCCCATTCCTGTTTGAATCTCATCAAAAATAAGTTCTATGCTATTTTCATTACAAACCTTCTTTAGTTTTTGAAAATATTCCTTTGGAGGTATCTGATTCCCACCATTTCCTTGTATTGGTTCAATGATCAAACTTGATACGCTTCCTGTAGATCCATAGTTTAAATAATCTTCAATTTCCTTAACACATTGACAATTACATTCTGGATACTTTTTATTTAAATGACATCTATAGCAATAAGGATATTGCAAATGTGCTATATCTGCCTGAGCAAAATGAAATGGCTTTTTCCTAAAACTGTTTCCTGAAACATTTTGCATAAATACAGTTTGTCCAACATGACTTCTATAGAAACTTATAATTTCTGTTTTCTTATTGTAATATTGCGCTAATTTAATAGCTCCTTCATTTGCTGTAGATCCACCACATACCTTTGTAGTAACTTTTGTAAGATTTTCAGGTGAAATTTCTACTAAGTTTTTTGCCAAATTAACCACAGGTTTACACATATGTGAAGATGTTAAATGAGTTAACTTTTCACTTTGCTTACTTACAGCTTCATTAACTTCTTTATTTGAATAACCTAAGCTCAAATTAAAAGTACCAGCTTCACAATCAATATACTGATTGCCTTCTTTATCATAAAGATAAATACCTTCTCCTTTTACAAACTCTAAATCTGAAGTTTCATCTCCTCTAAACATATATTTTTTTTCTTCTGCTAATTTACTCATGGTATCACTCCTATTCGATTATATTTTTTTTATGAGTGCACTCTTTTTGATTTTTTAATAATTAATTAATTAATATTACATTATTCTTTTAACATTTTATCCATTTTAATACAATATTTTTTGTATAATTGAGCTTCTATGTGGATTAATTCCACTAATTTTGTTAGTGCATTATTTTCATAAAGTTAGTAAATAAAAAAAACTGATTCAGAAAATCAGTCTAACTTTGATTTTTCTGAATCAGTATATTAATACCAACTTATTCTATTTTAATTAAATATTGTTCAATATTCTTCTTTTGATTTTTAAATATTAAAGGTTCAATCCTATACCCTTCAATACCGCTCACATAATTAATATAAATTTCTTTATCAAGCCCATCTATATTATTTAAAAAAGAAACTATATCTTCTCTAATGTTATCCTTATATGTCTCATCTACCTCTATAAAGAAATCATTAATACCATTTTCATTATGATATCTAGTTATCTCATTATTGATTAGACCTTCTAAGTAGGATAATTTTAGTAAAGCTCCGCTACCTAAACATAATGGACATTGTTCTTCCATATATTCATAGATACTCTTACCTACTCTTTTTCTAGAAATTTGAACTAAGTTTAATTCCGTGAATGGGAATATCTTATGGTTTCCTCCATCTTCTTTTAATGCTTCTTTAAGTTCTTTCATAACTATAGATTTATGAGATTTGTCCCTTAAGTCTATAAAATCAATAACTATAATTCCACTTAAATTTCTTAGAAGAATCTGTTTTCCTATTTCCCTAGCTGCTTCTATATTAGTATCTAAAATAGTTTTTTCAAAACTTCTTTCCTTTATGTTCTTGCCTGTGTTAACATCAATAACATACATAGCTTCAGTTCTATCTATTACTATAGACCCTCCACAAGGCAGTACAACTTTGTTATGTCTTAATTTTAGTAGTTCTTTTTCTATATCATAATAGTCAAACAATCTTTTAGAATCATCAAACAATTCAAGTTTAACATTTTCCTCTTCCTTTAAATAATCTTCTACAAAGTCAAAGTCCCCTTTATTATCCACAATTATCTTTACAGGTTCTATTCCAACCTTATCTCTTAATATCTTATTTATAGCAAGATTATCTCCATAAAGTTTTCCAAGCTTTGTAGAATAGTTCATCCTTCTATTAATCTCTTCATATTCCTTTTCTAAAAGCTTTCTTTCATGCTTCAGTTCTTCAATACTAACGTTAGCTGCTTCAGTTCTTATAATAAGCTTTCCACCCTTAACTTCTTTAAGCTCAGCTAATATAAGTTCTTTTTTCACCTCATCTTTAAATCTCTTTGAAAATTCTATTCCACTTTCTGTGCTTTCAAGGACCATGTACTTTGAAGGAATTCCAACCTTTGTAGTCAGCTTGGCTCCCTTTTCATTTAATGGCTCTTTTAAGATTTCAACTAGAATTTCATCACCTTTTTTAATTCCTTTAGACTTAAGCTCGTTACTATAATAAAGGTAGCCTTCCTTTTCAAGCCCAATATCAACAAAAATAGAATTAGTAGCAGGAATAATATTTTTAACTCGTCCTTTATATATTTCACCTATACTAGGTCCAGTACTTTCCTCATCTACAATACATTCTTCTAATATGCCTTTATTTTTAATCCCTATCCTAAGTTTCTTTTCTCTTCTCTCTATAAATATCTCTCTCATATATAAACACATCCTACCTACAATCACAAAGTGGTATAAATTTCTTATCTCTCAAGAAATACATTTCTTCTCTCTTTATATCAACAAATGCATCATTATCACACCCTAAGGTATGTGATTTAATATAATCAACTAACAAATCTGCTGATAAATGTTCCCTACTTCCTGATTGAATTAGAGTATTTATTATTAATTCTTTGTCTTTAATCCAGAACTTAAACTCATAAACAAGACTCTTTATATCAACTTCTCTTTCCCCTTTTTTACTCTTTTTAATGGCATTCCATTCCTTTTCAGCTAAAAGGGTATTAATTTCTTCTTCTAAATTCTTTATATCATTATAAGAAACTTTTATTGTGTATCTACATGCATCAATTAATGCCATACCTTGAGGAAGCTTCTTTTCGTTCTCCACTTCAACAATCTTTTTACAGGACAAAAACTTTATACCTGCTGCACTCTTCTCATTTAATCTATCTAAAATTTCTTGTTCATTTACCTCTTCTACTAAGATTAAATCCATGTATTCTCCAGAAGAATAAACACCAACAGATAGAGGCTGTGCTATTGAAACTGCCATATGTGGATTAAATCCCTTTGAATATTTAGCTGGAAGTTTTGCTCTTCTTACTACCTTTTGAATTGTTCTCATTAAGTCCAAGTGAGCAATAAACTTTATCTCACTTTCTTTAGAGTATTTAATTAGATATCGCACCAGCAAAACACTTCCCTTCTTTAAAGTTTACATCTATTCCACAACCGGTACAGCCTTTTCTACAATTTTGAGTAAGTTCAGCTTTCTTAGCTCTTTCATTTTCTATTTCAAGATATTTTCTATTAACTCCAATATCTATAAAGTCCCAAGGAAGTATTTCATCGTAGCTTCTTTCTCTATATGCATAGAAATCTCCATCTACATTGCATTCTTTTAATGCTTCTTGCCAAGTTTCAAAGTTAAAGTACTCTGACCATCCATCGAACTTCTCACCCTTTTCAAAAGCTTTAATTAATACTTCACACATTCTTCTATCTCCTCTAGCAAATAAAGCTTCCATATATGAAGTTTCTTGATGATGATAGTTATAATAGATACTTCTAGATTTAATTGACCCTTTTACAGCCTTAATCTTTTCATTAACTTCATCTATTTTTGCCATAGGAGCCCATTGGAATGGTGTGAATGGCTTTGGTATAAGTATTGATGTGCTTACAGTTATCTTTAACCCTTTATTTCTCACACCTTTTGGCACTGCAAAATACTGATCTTGTATCTTATGAGCAAGTTCTCCTATAGCTCTGCAGTCATCTAGTTCTTCATAAGGTAACCCTATTATAAAGTATAATTTAATTGTGCTCCATCCAGCTTCAAAAGCATTCTTTGATGCTTGTAATATCTTTTCTTCTGTTAAACCCTTGTTTATTACATCTCTCATCCTTTGTGAACCTGCTTCTGGAGCAAATGTTAAACCAGTCTTTTTAACCTTTTGGATTTCCTTAATTAAATCGACTGAAAAAGCATCAACTCTAATTGAAGGTAAAGCTACAGCCACCTTATCTTCACTATGCTCTTCCATAAGATCATGTACTAGAGCTTCAATATCTGAATAGTCACAAGTGCTTAATGATGATAAAGATACTTCTTGGTATCCCGAACTATCAATTAATTTTCTTGCTTGTTCTATTAAAGTTTCTCTTGATTTTTCTCTTACTGGTCTATAAAGCATACCAGCTTGACAGAATCTACATCCATTTGTACATCCTCTAAAAAGTTCAAGTACAATTCTATCATGTACTATATCTGTATAAGGCACTAAAATTTCTTCTGGAAAATCCACCTTATCAAAATCAGCTACTATTCTCTTTCTTACTTTTGCAGGTACATCTTCATATTTAGGTTTAAATTTCTTTATAGTACCATCTTCATTATAGTCAACATCATATAATGAAGGAACATATATACCTCTTATATGAGATATTTCCCTTAAAAAAGCTTTCTTATCCCACTTACTATTTTTATATTTAATATAGACATCTATAACATCGTTCATCATTTCTTCGCCTTCACCAAGTTCAAAGAAATCAATTATTCCATGTAAAGGCTCTGGATTATATGCACAAGGCCCCCCTGCCATGATTAAAGGAGCATCATTGTCTCTATCTTCTGCTCTAATTGGTATTCCTGCCATATCAAGCATATTTAATATATTTGTATAACTCATTTCATATTGAAGGGTGAATCCTATCATATCAAAGTTAGTTATAGGATCCTTTGTTTCTAAAGCATATAAAGGTATATTATTTTTTCTTAATTGCTCTTCCATATCTGGCCATGGAGCAAAAACTCTTTCACAATATGTATCTTTTCTTTGATTAATTGTATGGTAAAGTATTCTTGTTCCCAAGTGAGACATTCCTACCTCATATACATCTGGAAAACAAAATGCAAATCTTACATCAACTTCTTCTGGATTCTTAATTACTTGATTAAGTTCTCCACCAATATATCTAGATGGTTTTTCTACTTTACATAGAATGTGATCTGTTATTTTATTCATTAATAGATCCTCCAAATTCATTTGTATTTATTGTTTTACATCAATATATTTTAACACAAGTAAGTAATTATAGAAAATGAAAAATTAAGTAATAAAAAAGGTTGACTATAATCAACCTTTTTTGCGTTACATATGTTATTCATAAAACCTATAATAATTGATATTATACTAAAGCCTTCTTATCTTACTTGTTTTCCTTCAATTTTTCAATCAACTCATTTTTTACATCCCACAATTTTTTAGATAAATCCACATAATAAGTATGAGGATTCTCAAACCTCTTTATTTCGTCCCATGTGTTAGCAAGTTGTTCTTTTGCATGAGCCTTAATCTCATCTAAGCTTGGAATATCATAAACTAGTTTCCCATCTATAAATATTGGTTCTTGTAACTCTTTAACGTAGAAATTCTTTAAAGTTTTCTTTTTCCAAGTAAACACCGGATCAAAAATAACATAATCTTCCTCCACATTAATCACTTCATCAGCCATTGTTATAACATCTGCTAAAAATTTATTACTTTCCTTATCATAAAATCTATATACTTTCTTATATCCAGGATTAGATACCTTCTCAACATTTTCAGATATCTTTATTCTAGGTATTATATCCCCATCTTCTTCAACAGCAACAAGTTTATAAACCCCTCCAAATACAGGTGCACTTTTGGATGTTATAAGTCTTTCTCCAACTCCAAACACATCAATCTTAGCTCCTTGATTAAATAAAGATGTTATTGTATATTCATCCAGAGAATTTGAAGCCACAATTTTACAATCAATAAGACCTGCTTCATCAAGCATCTTTCTTGCTTTAATAGAAAGGTATGCCATATCCCCACTATCAAGTCTTACTCCCTTTAATCTTTTTCCCATTGGTTCTAATACCTCTTTTGCCACTCTAATAGCATTTGGAATACCAGATTTTAATACTGAATAAGTATCAACTAATAGTGTACAATTGTCTGGATAATATTCCGCATATTTCTTAAATGCTTTATATTCATCTTCGTAAAATTGAATCCATGAATGTGCCATAGTACCTGATACAGGAATTCCTAATGCTTCTCCCACTATAGTCGTCGCTGTTCCATCAGCCCCACCAACATAAGCTGCTCTAGCTCCATGAATTGCCGCATCATATCCTTGTGCTCTTCTTGCACCAAATTCTAGTACAGATCTTCCATCAGCAGATCTACAAATTCTGCTAGTCTTAGTTGCTATTAAAGATTGATGGTTTACTGTTAAAAGAATCATAGTTTCTAAAAGTTGTGCTTCTATTACAGGAGCTTTAACTGTTATTATAGGTTCATTTGGAAATATTAGAGTCCCTTCTGGTACAGCATAAATAGAGCCTGTAAATCTGAAGTTTGATAAGTAATTTAAAAACTTATCATTAAATATATCTAACCCTTTTAAATATTCTATATCTTCTTCATCAAATCTTAACCCTTCTATATATTCTATAACTTGTTCAAGGCCTGCCATTATAGCATATCCACCTTGCTCAGGCACTTTTCTAAAGAACATATCAAAGTATGCTATTTTTTCTCCTACCCCGTCTAGAAGATATGCATTACTCATCGTTAATTCATAAAAATCCATTAACATACTCATATTTCTATTATCTCTTAAATCTAATTTTTTCATTTATAATCACCATAATTAAAGTACTATTGTACTAAAATCCTTTCCTTTAATATCCTTAACTGATTTTTCATATATGATTGAACTAATTGTATTATAATTTAGCCCTTTTATTTTCTTTTTGATATAGCCATTATCCATCACTATTTCAGTTAAATTTTCCTCTAAAATATGATTAATTTTAAATCCATAAGATTTTAAGAATAACCCATTATTAACATCAACCTTCACAACAATCCTTAGAGTTTTTAATTCTAATTCTTCTCTATCCTTATAATATTTTCTCCTATCTTCTGTAAAAGATAATTCCATTTCTTTAAATCTATAATCTTTTCTCAATTTATTAATAAATTCAATATAAAAATTCTTCATAACCTTCTCCTTATAATCATTTTGATGATAAGATTTTTTAAAAAAATTTAATTTATTTCTTTTACTACTTCTATACCATTATTTTTTAATTTATAAAAAGTCATTAAATTCATTAAATCTGCATTATGATTTCCAAGTTCATAAGTTTCAGTTGAGTTCATTGGAACTATAATTCTCTTATTCATATTAAATTGATTAAAATAAGTCTTTAGAGTTATAACAAAAGTTTCAACACATATATTACTACATACACCTACCACTATGAAATTTTCTATTTCACTATTTTCATCTAACCATTCCTTAAACTTAGGTGCATGAAATCCATTTATACTATTTTTCTTAATTAAAACTGTATTGTCATCACTTTTTATTAACGAAATTAACTCTTCTTCTGCTGTATTTTCTAAACAATGTGGTGGATAGTTATTAAACTCTACTGATTCTTCAGTGTGACTATCTATAAAAAATACCTTTTTGCATCCTGTTAAATCTTCATTTAATTTTTCTATGGGACTAATAGTTCTCTCCACCCTATCCGATGCTAATGGACCAATATCGTAAAATCCTCTCACCATATCTACTACTATTAAAGCTGTAGTTTTATTTAATATTTTCTTGTTTTCTCCTATTTCCTTTAAACTTATGCTATTTAAAGAACCTATTTCTTTTTTTATACCTTCAATTGCATCATACATACTATCCTCTCCTTAAATATTTTTAATTTCATCTATGATATAACTTCTATTTAATTCATATAAAGCTGATGGCCTATAAGCTCTATTCTTCTTCACTTTATCTGTTTTAGTAACCATCGGATTAATCCATCTTCTAAAATTTTGTTTGGTTAATTCTCTTCCAAGTAATAATTCATATACTTGTTGAAGTTCCATTAATGTAAAATACTTTGGCAATAAACTAAAAGCTATTGTGGTATATTGAACCTTGTTTCTCATTCTTTCTAAAGAATAATTTAATATCTTAATGTGATCAAAAGCTAATGCTCTTTCACCTTTAACTAGCTTAATATCATATTTAGATGTTTTATTATAACCTTTCACTTCAATAATTTCTGTTATTTCATAAATTATAATTATATTTCGTTTAGCATTTTCTAGTTTTATTTCAGATATTACTTTTAAGTCTTCAGTTTTTATAATCTTTTTGCTAATATCAAACCAATCTACTTCTTCAGCATCATCCCCAGCTTTGGGACTTATATCATCCTTGTTAACTAATGCCATATAAGAAGTTGATACAACTCTCATTCGAGGATCTCTGTTAACTTCTCCCCATGTATATAATTGTTCTAAATAAACATTATCTATATTCGTTTCTTCCTTTAATTCTCTATATACTGCATTCTCTATACTTTCATTAATATCTACAAATCCTCCTGGGATAGCATAACACCCCATAAAAGGATGATCTTTTCTTTTAATTAATAGTACTTTTAATTTTTTTTCAGGAACTTTCTTTAAGTCCATCTCTTCTTCATCATCTAATGTAAATAAAACCATATCTACAGTTAATGAAGGTCTTTCATAATTGCCCGGATTATAGCTTTTTAAAAATTCTTCTTCTGTCAATCCATCTTTATTAATCAATTTCGCCCTCCTCTTATAATCTAAATGATTATATGTTTCTCATATAATCATTATAACCATAAGTAGATAATTTTACAAGTATCTTTTTATAAAAAATATGCTTTATATACCTCCAAATCGTATATAAAGCTATTTAATACTATCTTTTTTGTTTTTGAATAAAAGTTCTTCTAAAGTTATATTACCATACTCTTTTAAGGCTTCTATAAGCTCATCCTCATAGACTACTCCTAAAAGTTGCAGCTCATCGTCTAAAACAAAAAAGGAATTAAATTTATTTCTATCTACCAAACTTAATACCTTAACTAAATCTTTTTTGTAATAAACTGATATACTTTTATTTTCAATATATTCCTCCTTGATTAACCTTTTTCTCTTTCTAAACAAATTCCCCATTATAATATATATGGTCTTTTCCTTTTCTAAGAAGGTTGAATATGTTATTAATATTGCTGCTAGTAACAAACTAAAATTAACTTTATGTATATAAATAGTGCTAAAGAATAGTAATATTAAAAATATCCCTACTCCAAAACTTATATTTACTAATATCTTTTTTGCTCTTTTATATAGTATTTTCTTTCCTAGTACAATTTCATAAGCTTTTATACCATCAAGTGGATATGCAGGCAGCATATTAAATATAAACAATACTAAATTAGTATCTATACTCTTTTCAATATAATCTATATTAAAATATTTTTTAAGCCATAATAACAAAATAATTGCCCCTATATTAAACAGAGGTCCAGATAAGAATACTATTAATTTTTCTTTTTCATTTAAATCGTCTAAATCTCTAATATCTGCACTAACCCCTGTAATATGAAGCTGTATATCGTATGCTCTAATACCAAATTTTCTTCCAACTATAATATGAGTTATTTCATGTAGTATTACCCAAATAAATCCCAATAATAACTCACTATAAAAACTTCCTATAACTATTAAAATTGAAAATTCTAATAGAAATATTTTAGTTTTTTTCTTCATATAATACTCCTACTACATTGCTCTTTCCTAAACCTCCTCCAATGATGATAAATCCATCATTTCATTTGGATCTTTCTCACTTCCCATAAAACTTATTTTAAATATTATCCCCTTTGTTCCTGTAGAATCAATATCCCCTGTTTTTCCCAAGCATTGTCCTTTTTTCACTTCATCTCCCTCTTTTATCTGAACATCTGATAATAATCCATAATAGGTTTCCACTCCACTCCCATTATCTATTAATATATGTTTCTTGCCATCTTCTTCTTTTACTTCTCTTATAATTCCGTTAAAACTTGCATTAACATCTTTATCTCCATCTGTAACTATTACAATGCCTTTGTTATCTTTCTCCATATGCTTTTTCTTTCCGATAGTAGGTACTATATAATCTTCTTTCATAGTTTCTTTCAATGTCTTTTCACCTGTAAGCATATGCTTAAATTCATCTATATAATCTAAAGTTTTTTCCTTATATTCGTCAACATCCGGAATATTTACAGCCATTATAGCCTCTTCTACATTAAATTTTTCATCTATCATTTTTTTTGAAACTGTATATGCATCTTTGGTTCCCTCTAATGGTATTGTCTTTATAATAAACAATAATCCTAACAATACAAGCGCACCACCAAGCTGCCAAATTAATTTATTTACTACTTTATTTAAAATGTTTGCATTGCTACTATTCTTTATACCTCCACCTTTAGTTGAGCTTACCCTTCTATATGAAGCACCCCCTCCTTTTGCCCTCACACTTCCATAGTATCTCTCATATTGAACTCTATAATTTCCCATCTCATTCCTCCAGGTAGTTCTATATTAAAGTATATTTTTAAGTATTAGGATTTATGAGTTTTACAAATATACAAATTTCAACAAAAAAAGTTCTAAACTTTTTATAAGTTTAGAACTTTTTTATTAATCAACTATATTCATTAAAAGCTTTGCTGTTCCTATATTTGTTGCTATTGGTACAGAATGTACATCACACACCCTTATAAGAGCTGTAACATCGGGTTCATGTGGTTGAGCTGTAAGTGGGTCTCTTAAAAATATAACTAAGTCCACTTTTCCTTCTGCAATTCTTCCCCCAATCTGCTGATCACCACCATATGGACCTGAAAAATACCTCTTAACTTCTAAGCCAGTAGCTTCCGTAATTTTAAGCCCTGTAGTTCCAGTTGCTATAAGTTCATGATTTTTAAGCTTATCTTTATACTCTAAAGCCAATTTTATAATTTCTTCCTTTTTCTTATCATGTGCAATTAACGCAATCTTCATAAAAGTTATCCCCCTAAAAATGTATTTTCTTTTTCCTCATCCCAATATTCAGTATTAAAGCTACTGCTATTACTGTTGTAAGAAGAGAACTTCCCCCTTCGCTTATCAATGGTAAAGTAATACCTGTTATTGGCATCAAGTTAATGGTCATTCCAATATTCTGAGTTATAGCAAATAGAAAATATGAGACTAACCCCATACATACTAAGGACGCAAATCTATCTTTTGTCCTTCTAGCTATAGCAATCATTCTCGAAATTAATATTCCATATAAAAGTAATAAAACTAATGCTCCAGCAAGTCCCCATTGTTCTCCTATAGCAGAAAATATAAAATCTGTTTGTACTTCAGGTACATGAGTCCCTGAATATCCTGGAGCTACATTTGGATCTAATGATGGTTTTGATCCAAAAAGGCCTCCAGAACCAATTCCTATAAGCGATTGACTTAACTGATATCCATTTGCAGAATCCTGTGAATCTGAACTCATAAATGATACTATTCTAGCCTTTTGGTGTGGAAGTATAAGGCCTGAATACCATAATACTATTACAGATAAAAATAACGCTAAGGCTCCTCCCCATATTATTCTCTTGTCAAGACCTGCAACAAATAGCATTCCAAGAACTATGAAAAAACATACCATAGCCATTCCCATGTCTGGTTGAATTAAAATCAACCCAACAGGAATCATAGCCCATATAAAAATGGTAAAAATATTTTTTATATTATTTATTTCACAATCCATTTCATCTAATAATTTTGCCGTTCTTAATATAATAGCAAACTTTGCAAATTCAGCTGGCTGCATTGATTGACCTGCAATTCTGATCCACCCACGGGCACCATTTACTTCAATACCTATATGAGGAATCCAAACTGCAATAAGCAAAATTACTGATCCCCAATAGACTATTGGGATATATCTAAAAATTACTTTATAATCTATAGCAACAAAGAAATATAATGCTACTAGTGAAACTGCAAACCAAGCTAACTGTCTCTTTACATGATAAAACGGACTTAAATCGCCTGTATTTCCTTTAGTTGATAAGTATATATTTAACAAACCATATAGAACTAAAGCTATCAATGAAAACAAAAGTGCTTTATCCATATCTCTTAGCAATCTAAAATCTAATTTATATCTATTTAAGAGTCCTCTTTCCTTAATCAATGTCCCACCTCCATACTCTATAAATGACATATTAATTATATATTATTATCTTACTTTTCACCATAAGAAAAAGAGAATATACTGAAATATAATAATTTTTTAATAAATAGTCAAATAAGTAGAACTATTGAAATTTATTTCAACAATTCTACTTATTTTATCTATCTTCCTCTTACTCCTTTAATAGGAATATTAGCTACTAAAGAAGAGGCAACATCGCCTTCAATAACATCACTCTTTGTAACTGCTATTTCAACATCATCAGCTTGAATTTCAATATACTTAGAAAGAACTTCTAATATTTCATTTCTCATTTTGTCTATAGTTTCTGTTGGGATGTCTCCTCTATCATGAATTAAAATTAATCTTAATCTATCTTTTGCTACGTCTTTAGGTCTTTGTTTATTGCTAAAACCACTAAAAATTCCCATCTAGTACACCCCCTATTTACGTCCAAATAGCTTCTTCAATGATCCTATGAAGCCTGCTGATTCAGTACTTAATTCCATTAATGGCACATCTTCTCCTGTAATTCTCTTTGCAATATTTCTAAAAGCTTGACCAGCTCTAGCTTTATCTTCAAGAACTATAGGTTCTCCTTTATTAGTTGAAACTGTTATATTCTTATCATCTGGAACAACTCCAATAAGTTTTACAGATAATGTTTCTATTATATCTGAGACATCTAACATATCACCATTCTTTGCCATCTCGTAATTTAATCTATTAACAATAACTCCATGATCTTCTAATCCCTTTGCATCAAGCTTACCTATAACTCTATCTGCATCTCTTACTGAAGTTATTTCTGGATTTACTACTACAACAGCTCTATCTGCACCAATAACAGCATTTTCAAAGCCTTGCTCTATACCTGCTGGAGAATCAATTAATACATAATCAAATTCTTTTTTAAGTTCTCCTACAAGTTTTAACATATCTTGTGCAGTTATATCGTCTTTATCCTTAGTTTGTGCTGTTGGAAGTAAACATAAATTTGAGAATCTCTTATCTTTTATTAATGCTTGCTTAAGTCTACATCTTCCTTCTATTACATCCATTAATGTATATACAATTCTATTTTCTAATCCCATTAATACATCTAAATTCCTTAAGCCTGTATCTCCATCAACAACTACTACTTTATTTCCTAAAGCAGCTAAAGCAGTTCCTATATTAGCAGTTGTAGTTGTCTTTCCTACTCCGCCCTTACCTGATGTTATTACTATTGATACTCCCATTTACTTATCCCTCCAAGAATTAATATATATATTTATTAGTTAAATATGGCTCTACTATAATAGCACCATCTTTGACCTTCGCCACTTCTGGATACTTTGGTTTTGGAGAATCGTCAGGTGAAATAGTTATTATATCTCCTATTTTAAGTATTTCTGGCTCAAGAGAAAATGCTGCAATTATAGCTTTGTTATTGCCACTATCTCCTGCAAATACATTTCCTTTGATGCTTCCAAGAACTATAATATTCCCTCCTGCATATACCTCTGCACCACTATTTACATCTCCAATTATCACTATATTTCCTGGGAAATTGACACTTTGTCCTCCCCTTACAGTCTTTCTTATAAACTTAGTTCTTCCTTCATAAATACCATTAAATGATTTCACTTCTTTTTCTATTTCTTTATCTTCTATATCTTCTACAATAATCTCTTTAACACCTATCTCCTCTAAGAGAATGTCTTTTAATCTATTCATATCTCTTTCATTTATTGCAGATATATTAATTGTTATGTATAGAGTAGAACCTTTATAAAATTTCTTACCCTTCGATAATTTTTCAGTTATCATAGTTAACATATCATCAAATCCACCAAACTTATCCATGTCAACTAATGCATTTAATCCATTTTTGTTTCCTTTAATTATTACTCCACTATTCTCCATTGGCTACCCTCCACCAATTTTATGCTATATATATTCAATCTAAATTCTAAAATTCCTTCTTAATATATACTTTTTCCCTATAATTATAACATTAATGTACAAAAAAGAGTATCCATATTTTAAAAGATACTCTTTTTTATTAAAAACTTGCTAATTTGTCTTTTTATCAGCAGGTGCGTTTGATACATATTTTTTATATGATTCAGATTTAGATATATAATCAGCGCCCAATCTATCTTTAAAATATGCTTCATATATTGCCTTCGCAACAGGAGCAACAGCAGTACCATGTCCACCATCATATGCAACTGCTACAACTGCAATTTCAGGATTTTCTGCTGGTGCAAAACTGACATAAGTAGCATATGGAGCTCTTCCATAGTCTGTTTGGTCTTCTTTAACATCTGCAGTACCTGTTTTACCTGCAGTATTTATAGGAAATCCTTCCCATGTACCTCTAGCTGTACCACTGTCGTCATTATTAACCTTTTTCATACCTTCTATAACTACTGCTAAATTTTCTGGTTTTAAATCAATCTTATCTAATACTTCTGGTTTATACTCTTGAACTGTGTTTCCATCTGTATCAGTTATTTTATCCACGTAATGTAATTTATACTTAGTACCACCATTAGCTAATGTAGAAATATATTGAGCTAACTGCATAGGAGTAAAGGCATTCATACCTTGTCCAATAGAAGAATATACTTGTTGTCCTGGTGATTTAATTTCTGATCCCCTATCATTAATTACAAATTTTGAAATAGCTTGCACTACAAGTTTTGCTTGAGAATCTATATTAACTTTTCCTTTACCATCAGATTCATATTTGCTTACATTAGCCTTATACTTATCTGATAGATTCATTATACTTTTAACATCTTCTAATATACTTTTTTGAAAAACAGTTTCGTTATTCACTTCTTCACTTGTACCTAACTTCATGAATGTATCTGTTATGGTCTTTTTTAGACTAGTTTTAGCAGCCTTCAACTTTTCATTATCATCAGCATTATCTGCAAAGTCAAAAGATACAAAATTACTGTTATTTCCTGCATAATAACCAGCTTCCAAAAAATCCCTCAAGTCAAACTTTGAGGATAATGCTACCCTATTCTTATAGGATTGAAAATTGTATACTTGTCCATAGTTTTCCTCTATTTCAATTCCTGTGCTCTCTTTTTGTTTGCCATTTGGGTCTACTCCAAGTCCAAATTTCCATGCATATTTTGCAATAGCATCTAATGCTGTTATATTTTGTCCCCCTTGTTTATATAACTTATAGGCTACTTCATAAAAATAGTAGTTACATGATACCTCTAGAGCTTTAGTTACATCTATGCTTCCATGAGCACCTTGACCATTTGCAAATTCCAAACACATTGGTCCAAAATTAGTACCATAAACCTCTGGGTGTATATTAAATTTTCCTGTATCATTTATTCTTGTATCAGTATTAATAGCACCTTCCTGTAAGCCTGCTATAGCAGTAAGTGGTTTAAATGTTGACCCCGATGGTAATAATCCTTGTGTTGCATAATTATAAAAGCGTTTAGGATATAAATCATTTGGATCTGTTCTGACGCCATCTTCCTTAGGGAATAATTCATCTAGTGATTTAGTTGCTCCTGTTGAACTTATTATCCCCTTACCAAATTTATCTAAGTCTGGGCTAAAATATTCTTTTGTTTCTTCATCTGATAATTGTCCAGACACTGCAAATTTATTAGGATCAAAGTTAGGATATGATACACTAGCAAGTATCCTTCCTGTTTTTACTTCAACAGCAACAGCTGCTCCTCTATTTGCTCCAGTATATGGTTTATCAGAACTAATTCCAGCTCTTATATTTGCCATCGAATCAATTAATGATTGCTCAGCTGCGTATTGAATATTTTTATCTATAGTTAAATGCACACTATTTCCTGGATATGATTGAAGTTTAAATTGTTCTTGAGTAACTCTTCCTTTCGAATTAACCTTAACTGTTGTTCCACCTTTAACACCTTTAAGTTGATCTTCAAAAGCAGATTCTATTCCCGAAGCTCCTATAAGGTCTGTTGAAGCATCATATCCTCTTAACTCATATTTATCTTTATTTAATGTATCTATTGGTGATATGTAGCCAAGCACTGATGATGCAAGTTCCTTATAAGGATAAAATCTTGTTGGCTCAAGTTGTATATCTACTCCTGGCATATCATTTAACTTCTGATATATTATTAAAGCTGTATCTTTCTTAATATTACTAGCTAAAGTAATTGATTTGTATCCTTTAAAGCTCTCCATCTTTAGAGCATCTTTGACTACCATATAAGTCCTAATCTGGTTATAAGTATATTTTTTTAATAACATATTTGTTAATTCTTCGCCAGACATGTCTTTATATTTTTTTATTCTTTCTTTATATTCTTTAAGTTTTTCATTATACTCTTTGGTATTATCTTTAACAGGTTCCGGATCTATCAAACTAATTAGATCATAACTTTTTACCAAATAATAAAATGTCTCTTTTGGTGTAACTTGCAAAAGTCTATCATTTACTGCATTTATTTCATCCTCAGTTAAATCATCAACTTTTTTATCCTCATATAGTTCTTTTTCAATATCTGTATTTAATCCCCTATCTCTCTTAAAACGTATCTCTTCTGCTTTTTTAGCACTTTCTGTTGTCCCCTTAAATGAAAAATAAGGTTGATTGCTACTATCTAATTTTAATATTAAATCATCTTGAAATCCTTCACCATTTTCTGAAAGTATTGATAAAGCTAAATCCACTGTTTTAAAAAAACTTTTATCAGCTTCATCTGTTTTTGTATATGTCATAGCATATGTTTGCACATTAGTAGCTAAAACATTTCCTTTTTCATCATATATTACCCCTCTAGGTGCTTTTTCTGATATAAATTTAGTTGAGGTAGTATCTGCCTCTTCCTTATAATCAGCATGCTTATAAACTTGAATATATGCAAGTTTGGAGATAATTACTGTAAATATAAATCCCATCAAAACTAAAAATACATTGTACCTTGAGAGTTTTTTCTTTTTTTTCGGTCTACTAACTATCATTTGAACCTCCACCTGTGTCTACATATATACTATTTAACCTCTTTCAGATAAATAGTAAAAGCACATTAATTATATACTTTTAATAGTAATTATACCATTTGTGTGTCCACTTTTGCAGTTTGTAACAAAAAAGTAATAAAAAAAGAAGCTATCTTTTTTAAATAGATAGCTTCTTTTAACATTTAACTTAACTTATTATTTGCAGGTGCACCTGTCACATACTTTTGATATGACGTTGAAGTAGATGCATAAGCAGGAAATTCTTTTTCTATCTTCTCTTTGAAATATGCCTCATATACAGCTTTAGCTACAGGTGCTGTAGACGACCCGTGACCGCCATCATATATTACTCCTACAAAAGCTATTTGTGGATTTTCAAGCGGTGCAAAACTTACATAAGTTGCATAAGGTGCTCTTCCTATTTCCTTTTGCCTTTCATTAAAATCTGCAGTACCTGTTTTCCCCCCAGTTCTTATTGGGAAATTAGCAAATACTCTTGCAGCTGTTCCACCTTCATCATTATTAGCCTTATACATACCTTCTCTAATTGCATTTATTGTGGAATCTTTCAACTGAATTTTATCAATCACTTCTGGTTCATATTCTTGGACAACCGCTCCATCAGGTGTGGTTATCTTATCAACAAAATGCAATTTATATCGTGTTCCTCCATTAGCTAATGTTGATACATATGCTGCTAATTGGGTTGGAGTAAAGTTATTCATTCCTTGGCCTATTGAGGCATATACTTCTTGAGCTGGAGATGTAATTTCTGAGCCCTTATCATTAACTACAAACCTTGCTATTACCTCAGCTATAGTTTGTGCCTGAGAATCTAAATTAACTTTTCCCTTTCCTTTTGCTTCATAATCACTAACATTTTGTTTATATTTATCTGAAAGATTCATTATATTTTTAATGTCTTCTACTAACGTTTTTGCAAAGGCATCTGTACCTAGCGCACTACTATCTGTACCAATCTTTTCAAATCTAGCTGCTACTTTATCCTTTAAAGATGTTTTTGCTTCTTTTAATTTTTCACTATCAGCATCATTGTTTGAATAATCGAAAGGTATAAATGATCTTACTCCTCTATAATCTCCTGATTCTAGATAATCTCTAATTTCAAACTTAGCATATAATATAGATTGATTCTTAAATGATTTAAAATTATATACTTGCCCAAAATTTTCTTCAATTTCTATTCCTGTACTCGCTCTTTCCTTAGTATTAGGATCTGTCCCTAATCCAAATTTCCATGCATATTTTGCTAAAGAATCTAAAGCTTCTACATTAGATCCAGCTTGCTTATATAACCTGTAAGCTACTTCATAGAAATAATAGTTGCAAGATACCTCTAGAGCATGAGTTATATCTGTATCACCATGACTGCTATGATAATTTGTATAAAGTAAACACTCTGGTGCGAAAGCAGTTCCATAAGTTTCTGGATGAGCATTAAACTTTCCTTGATCATAAATAGTTTCTGTTGGTTGAATAACACCAGCTTCTAGTCCTGCTAATCCTGTCAATGGTTTAAATGTCGATCCAGGTGGTATAAGCCCTTGTGTTGCATAATTATAAAAAGCTCTTGGATATAGATCATTAGGATCTGTTCTTACTCCATCTACCGCTGGGAACAATTCATCAACAGTTTTATTTAATCCTCTAGACTTTATGTAATTTATTCCAAATTTTTCTAAATCCGGACTGAAATATTCTTTTGTTTGTGCATTTGATAACTGTCCTGAAACAGCAAAAATATTTGGATCATAATTTGGATATGATGCGCTAGCTAATATTCTTCCAGTATTAACTTCTACTGCAACAACAGCTCCTCTAGTTGCCCCTGGATAAGGATCTGTTGGCGAAGTTCTAATAGACTCTATAGTATCCTTTAATCCCTGTTCTGCTGCATATTGAACACCTTTATCAATAGTTAAATGCACACTATTTCCTGGATATGTTTCTAACTTAAATAATTCTTCTGTGACTCTTCCCTTTGAGTTAACCTTAACTGTTGTTCCACCTTTAACACCCTTTAACTGCTCTTCAAAGGTAGATTCTATTCCTGAAACACCTATAAGATCACTGGATATATCATACCCTCTTAATTCATATTTTTGCTCATTTGAACTATCTATTGGAGATATATACCCTAAAACTGAAGATGCAAGCTGGTTATATGGGTAGAGCCTTATAGGCTCTAATTTTATATCTATACCAGGTAAATCATTTAACTTTTGAAGAATGATTAATGCAGTATCTTTTTTTATATTGCTAGCTAGTGTAACTGACTTATATCCTTTGAAACTTTGAATTTTCAAAGCATCCTTAATAAGTAAATAATTTCTAAGATCCTTAAAGGAATACTTTGAACGTAGCAGGTTAGTTAAAGCCTCTCCTGACATTTCATTGTATTCCTTAATCTTTTCACTACTTGGATTTGGATCAATTAACTTAATTAAATCATAACTTTTAACTAAATCATAAAAAACTTCCTTTGGAGTTATTTCCAAAAGTTTAGCATTTACACTCTCTATCTCTGAATCTGTTAACTCTTCTTCCTTACCACTATATAAATCTTTTTCTACCTTTTCATTTAATCCTCTATCCCTTTTAAATCTTATCTCTTCAGCATTTTGATCATTTTTAGCAGTTGTTTTATATGCAAAGTAAGGCTCATTATTTTCATTTACTTTAAGTATCAAATCATCAGTAAAGCCTTCACCGTTTTCAGATAATATTTTAAAAACTGTATCTATGGTATTAAAAAACATCTTGTTAGCTTCTTCTGTGGTAGTATACATCATTGTATATGTTTGTGTATTAGTTGCTAATATGTTCCCATTTTGATCATATATTATTCCCCTAGGTGCCTTTTCTGGGACAAATTTAGTTGAAGTCGTATCTGCTCTTTCTTTATAATCATCATGCTTATATATTTGAATATATATAAGCTTTCCAAAAATAATGGCAAATACGACTCCCATAATAACTAAAAATGATTTATACCTAGATGGTTTTTTCTTCTTCTTTGGTTTGTTAACTATCATTTAGAACCTCCACGCTTTCCTCATATCTTCTCTATCAAAAAACCTTAAGATAGTTTTGTATACAAAAAGCATAATTATTGAATTGTAAAGCGCAGTACTTACACCCCTAAATAAATCAATATGAATATTTAAAGCATAGAAAATAATAAATATTCCTAAATACTTTAATATTGTTCCAACAAATATAGTTATAATTGGTACTAGCTTCCTATCTCTCCAGATTCCTTCGCCTATGAATCCTGCAAGATAGCAGCAAAACATATTTATTAATGCATTAACTCCAAACATATTATAAAAGAATACATCTTGAAGTAATCCACTAATAACGCCTATAATCACAGCTTCTTTTTTTCCATTAATAATAGAATAAGAAACAGAAAAAATAAAAAGTAGACTAGGCCACGCACCTTTTACTGCAATAAAAGGTGCTAGCGTATTATCTAAAATTAATAATATACATGCTACAATAATTAAAACTACTCGTTTCTTCATAGTCCACCTCTAGTCATACTTTATTTCTTTCTTATCTTTTGGCGCTACTATATATAGTTCTTCAAGCTTACTGAAATCTACAGACGGTTTAACCACTGCACTTTTCATAACCTTAACCTTATCTTCTTCTACTGACATAACTGTTCCAACTTTTATATCTTTCGGATATAAAAAGCCTAGTCCAGAAGTCATAATTACGTCTCCCTCTTTAACTTGAGAATCTACTGGAAGATTTGACACCTTCACTAACAAGTTATTTGAATTATCTTTATATCCTTTTAGTATACCAGTGTTATCCTTAGTATTTTCCACCTTAACACTGACATTTACATTTTCATTTATTATCCCTTGAACTATAGCCCAGTTGCTACCAACACTAGACACTTGACCAACTAGTCCATCTGGTGAAATAACAATCATATTTTTTTCTATTCCATCATTTTGACCTTTATCAACTATGTACCCATCTATAATTCCACTACCACTATAACTTATGATATTAGTAGCAATATAATTATAGTTATTATGCTGTTCTTTAAAATCTAATATACCTCTAAATTTATCATTCTCTTCTTTTAAATTAGAATATTCTTGAAGCTCATTCTTAAGCTCTTTATTTTCCTTAGCCAATTGTTTATTTTCTTCTTTAACATCAGAGAAATTTAAAAAGAAATCAACAAAATCTTTAACTCCACGATTCGCATTATACGCAATTTTTTGAATAGGATTCAGGGCGTCGCCTGCAGCACCCATAGGTCCTTTAGTTTCCTTACTTGCAGTAAAGATAATTAATCCTAAAAATGCAACTGACAGTACTATTACAGTAACTGCCAGTTTGTTCTTAAAGAGCTTCATCTACTATGATCTTTCTTCCCTGCTGATCTTGTCGAAATCTTCAAGAGCTTTTCCCGCTCCTAATACAACACTATCAAGTGGTGCTTCTGCAATATGTACAGGCATATTGGTTTCACGTGTAATTAACACATCTAATCCTCTTAATAGCGCACCTCCACCTGCAAGCATTATTCCTTTTTCCATAATATCAGCTGCAAGTTCTGGTGGTGTTTTTTCTAAAGTTGTCTTAATTGATTCAATTATTGCGTATACGGGTTCCTTAATTGCTTCTCTAATTTGAACTTCTGAAACTTCAATAATCTTTGGAAGTCCTGTAATCAAGTCTCTTCCTTTAATTTCCATCATTATTTCTTCTTCATCTATTTTATATGCAGAACCTATTTCCATTTTTACTTGTTCTGCAGTTCTTTCACCAATCATCAAATTATATTCTTTTTTAATATAAGCTATTATAGATTGGTCTAATTCATCTCCTGCAACTCTTAATGATTTACTAGTTACTATTCCTCCAAGAGAAATAATAGCTACTTCAGTTGTACCTCCACCAATATCAACTATCATACTACCAGTTGGTTCACTTACTGGTAATCCTGCTCCTATAGCCGCCGCCATCGGCTCTTCCATAAGAACAACATCTCTTGCTCCGGCTAACTTTGTTGCTTCTTCAATAGCTCTCTTCTCAACTTCAGTAACTCCTGATGGATAACAAACTATTATTCTTGGACTCTTAAATGAACTCTTGCTCACTGCCTTTTCTATTAAAGACTTAATCATGGTATGAGCTACATCGAAATCAGCAATTACTCCATCTTTTAACGGTCTAATAGCCACTATATTTCCAGGTGTTCTTCCTATCATTTGCTTAGCTTCTGTTCCAACAGCTAGACATTTTTTTGTAACATTATTTATTGCTACTACTGAAGGCTCTCTTAATACTACTCCTTTTCCTTTTACAAAGACAAGCGTATTAGCAGTACCTAAATCTATCCCCATGTCTTTATTGCTTCCAAAAAAACCCATTGTTTTGTCCCCTTTCAGTTATATAATTCCTTTTTCTTTTAAACTTGAATATTTTCTATCACCTATTATTATATGGTCTAATAACTTTATTCCAATTATATTTCCACATTCTTTTATTCTTAAGGTAATATTTATATCTTCCTCACTGGGATTTGGATCTCCAGAAGGGTGATTATGACATATTATAATAGACGCTCCACTATTTTTTATAGCTTCGCAATATATCTCTCTTGGATGAACTAAAGATGAATTAAGTGTTCCTTTAAAAACATCTTTAATTTTTATTATTTTATTCTTTGTACTTAATATTATTAGCTTTAGAATCTCCTGATTTAAATTAGCCATTTCTATCATAAGCATATCAGCTATATCCTTAGGTGAATTAATAGTAATTTTATTATCAGCCTTTAAAGTATTAAATCTTCTAAAAAGTTCAGCTAAGGCCAATACTTGCGAAGCCTTCACTGTTTTAACACCTTTGATTCTCTTTATATCATCATATGTTACATTTAAAATGCCATTTAAACCATGAACTTCACTTAATATTTTGCCACTAAGGTTTAAAATATTTTGTCCTTTAGTTCCACACCTAAGTATTATCGCTAATAATTCTTGATTGCTTAAAGTATCAGCCCCAAAGTTCATCAACTTTTCTATAGGCCTTTCATTACTTGGAATATCTGAAATTTTAAGATTGTTGTCCATATTTAACTCCTAAAATACAAATTCCCATTCCCTCTTAATTATATTACTCTTTCAATCATTTCATTAAGTTTATTTAAAGGTAACCCCACTACATTATAATAGCAACCTCTAATTTCTTTGACAAAAACCCCAGCTTTTCCTTGAATCCCGTAAGCACCTGCCTTATCCATAGGATCTCCAGTAGCTATATAGTCTTTAATCTGTTTTTCAGTTAACTTAGAAAAAACAACTTGAGTTTCTACAAAGTCTTTAAGCGTTTTTCCACTATCTGTATTGATAATTACTATTCCGGTATACACATTGTGAGTATTACCACTTAATTTGCTAAGCATTTCATAAGCTTCCGACTTATCTTTAGGCTTACCAAGTATTTCATTATCTAAAGAAACTACAGTATCTGCCGCTATTATTATTGAAGATTCACTTACCTTACTTAGTACATCTCTAGCTTTACCTAGTGCAATATTTTCTACATAATCTGATATGTTTCCTGTTTTTTTTACCTTCTCCTCATCAAATTCACTGACAAGTATTGTGAAGTTTTCTACAATTCTACTTAAAAGCTCTTGTCGTCTTTCTGAAGCCGAAGCCAAAATCACCTTCAAAACATCACTTCCTTAAAAGTATACTTCTTTAGTATTACCTTTATTTATAATTTTAAACATATTTTTTAAAATTATTCCATAACTTGAATAAAGTGTAGTTAATACTGTTCTTACACCTAATATAGTTTATCATTTAATACCCCTTTAAACAAGGGTGTTTATCCAATTAAACACTTTTTAATTTTTTTTTAATAATTCAATTTTGTTTATATTTTATTATTATATTATATAAAAATACTAACAATTCTGATGTATTCTCTTTTTTCAATTCATCTGGAAGACCTCTCACATTATTAAAAAGCAAATTAAATTCATCACTTTTATCACTAACCTTTTCTGAGACACTATTAACCCATGCTTTAAATTCCTTTGTATCAATGCTTTTGACATCTTTTTCATAAAGTTTATTTATTATTTTAATATATCCATCAATAATTTCACTTTCAGTTCTATCTCCTACTTCTTTACCATCTAGCTTACATGAAATTCTAAAATTACTTATAGATCCTTTAGTGAGTTCTTGGCTTTTAGTTTCTGAATCTTCTAAAGAATAAATTCCCGCAATAATTTTAAAACTTCCATTTTCCTCTATAATGGCCTTTGAATATTCCTCCGGTATACTTTTCATTGTCAACTCAGCATTATTCTTATTTGAATATAATCCACATTGAATAATTCCAAAGGATTTTTCAATGCCATCTACACTACTATCTTCTTGTTTAACACTTTCTTTTTCTTTTACTATTTCTTTATCTCCTATTAATAACCTATATCCTCCTACTCCTAAGACTATTGAAAGTATAATTATTAATATTAACCATAAGAAAAAATTTTCTCCACTTTTTCGCTTGTAATCATATCTTGTGTATCTCATAGTATCCCCCTTATTAAATAATTTATTTTGCACATTTTTAAAAGCTCTGCTAATAATATATATTTCTAAGGTTACAGTTTTATTCATTATGTAGTTCTAGTTTAATAACTTGTTATTACTTATAAAAATCTCCTTTGCCTCTTTATAGGCTATAGTTATTAACTTAAAACACTGTTATCTCTTTACTTTTTTATATAAAAAACAATAGCATGCTAAACTTAGTAATTTTGTTTAGCATGCTATTGAAGATGTTAATGTTTTCATTTCAACCACTATATTTATTCTCTATTAATCGGTCAATTCCATTTACTTTACTACCTTTTATTCATAATAACAAGATTTCTCTCATAATCATTATCTCCATCAAAAAATCCTTTTGTTACTCTAGATACATGGAATCCCAAACTATTCCAAAATGATATTCCCCCAAGATTGCTTTGTACAACCCCTACTTCAACTTTATCTATAAAAAAATTCATCTTAAAGTACTCTATTACTTTACTTATTATAATTGAACCTTCTCCTCTATTTCTTAGTTTCTTATCTATTATAAAAAGCCAAATAAATAACTCGTTCCCTTTTTCCATTTCAAATCTACCTTTAAAAACAGCAATTATTTTTCCTTCTTTACTAACCTTAATAAAACTTTCACCACTAGCTACATAATACTCTAGATATCTTCTATAAAAAATTTGTGGCTCTAAGGAGTAACAATTATTATCCTCTTCGCTATTTTCCTTTATCCATTCACTAAGAAGTTGCAAATCATTTTCTGTAACACTCTCAAATGCATAATCTTCATACTTAAAATCAACATTAACCATAAACCCACTCCTTTTAGGTAAACTCTCTCCTATAATATTGATATTCTACAAATATTTATTTTTCCCTTCACTTTATTATAAAAATAAAAAAAGGAATGGTTAAGGCTACCATTCCTTTTTACTACTAGTATTTGTTATTTATCTCTTTAAGCACTTCAAGTAAATATTCCCATACTCTTTCAGTAGAACTTATAGACAAATGCTCTTGTGGTGTATGTGCATCTCTTATATCTGGTCCGAAACTTATCATATCTAATTTCCCTAATCTTTCTTCAAACAATCCACATTCTACGCCTGCATGAAGTGCATAAACCACAGCATCTTTTCCATACATCTTTTTATAAACATCTTTACATAATTCTCTAATCTTAGATTCCTTGTTATATTCCCAAGCAGGATATGGAGCATGAACTTCAAATTCACCACCAACAACTTTTGTTAGCACTCCAATTCTATTTACTATATCTTCCTTTAATGTTGTAACAGAACTTCTAACAGCACTATGGAATTCTACTTCTTTATCCCCTGTAGATACAACTCCAATATTATTTGAACTTTCAACTAAACCTTCTATGCTTGCACTCATTGTACTTATGCCATTTGGATAAAGGTACAATAAGTCTACAATCTTGTCAGTACAGTCTTTAGTTAATTTTTCACTTACTTTATCTGTATATTCTTCAACAATTAAAGTAACTTCAGAATCTGTTTCTTGTAGCTCTAATTTTATTATCTCACTTAAAGCTTTTACTTTAGAAATTAAGAATTCTTCTTTGCTTCTATCAATAGCTATAATTGCATCTGCTTCTCTAGGAATAGCATTGTCTTTAGCTCCTCCATTAATTGAAACTAAATTAAAATCCAACTCACTTGCTAATTCATTAAGAGTTCTACCCATAATCTTATTAGCATTTCCTCTTCCTAAATGAATTTCAGAACCTGAATGTCCGCCTTTAAGTCCTTTTACAACTACATTAAATAACTTTTCATTATTTAAAGGTTCTTTTTGTAATCTAATAGATGATTTTGCTCTTATACCTCCTGCACAACTAACCAAAAGATATCCTTCTTCTTCACTATCAAGATTTAACAACACTTTTCCTTTGATATCATCTTTAGATAGTGCTTGCGCTCCTGACATTCCTGTTTCTTCATCTGTAGTTATAAGCACCTCAATAGCTGGATGTTCTATTGTGTCATCAGCAAGAACTGCCATAGCATACGCAACTGCTATCCCATTATCTGCTCCAAGTGTAGTACCATCTGCATAAATATCATCATCTTTTATTACAAGCTTTATTGGATCTTTTTCAAAATCATGCTCTGTTCCTTTATTCTTCTCACATACCATATCCATATGCCCTTGTAAAATTACTGTTGGTGCATTTTCATATCCCTTTGATGCAGGCTTTCTAATTATTATATTTAAAGCTTTATCTTGAGTAACATCTAGTCCAAGCCCTTTAGCAAATTTCATTAAGTAATCACTTATTTCCTTTTCATTTTTTGAGCCTCTAGGAATTTTAGATATTTCTTCAAAATACTTAAATACTAAGGCAGCCTTAGAACTTTTTAAATTTTTCATTTTTATTCTCCCTTTCGTCCATAATGTGTTAATATTATACTAAGATTAGTTTTAGTATACCATATTGTATATCTTTATTTAATTATTTTCAAAATAATCCAATATTATTATAAGCGTTTATGCTAATAATATTTAATATGACTAATCATTAATAAATCTTAGGAGGTTACTTAAAATATGCAAAAAACAAAAATGATTTTTACAATCGGTCCAGCTAGTGATAATGAAAAAATGCTTAGAAAATTTATAAACATTGGTATGAGTGCCGCAAGGTTAAATTTTTCACACGGAACCCATGAGACGCATAAAGAAAAGATTGACCTAATAAAGAAAATAAGAGGAGAAATGGATTCACCAACTGCCATCATATTGGATATTAAAGGGCCAAAAATTAGAACTCATAATTTTGTAAATGATGGTGTTGAACTTGTAAAAGGACAAGAATTTTCATTTATATGTGGTGAAGAATTGCTTGGAGATAATACAAAATGTTCAATATCTTATGATATATTATATAAAGATGTAGAAGTTGGCGGAAGCATCTTAGTAGATGATGGTTTATTAAAATTCGAAATAATACAAGTTGTTGGTAAAGAAATCAAGTGTAAGGTAAAAGTTGGTGGAATGATAAAAAATCACAAAGGTGTTAATGTACCTAACGTAAAAATTAAACTTCCATCAATTACTGAAAAAGATATAGATGATATAGCCTTTGGATGTGAAACAGGTGTAGACTATATAGCTGCCTCTTTCATAAGAAAAGCTAGTGATATATTAGAAGTAAAAAGAGTTCTAAAGAAATATGGTGGAGAGAACATTCAAGTAATAGCTAAAATTGAAAATCAAGAAGGTGTTGACAATATTGACTCCATCATCGATGTAACTGATTGTGTTATGGTTGCAAGAGGTGACATGGGAGTTGAAATTCCTATAGAAAGAGTTCCTATAATCCAAAAAATGATTATTAAAAAATGTAGAAAAGCTGGCAAAACTGTAATTACAGCTACCCAAATGCTTGATTCTATGATAAGGAATTCACTTCCAACTAGAGCTGAGGCCTCTGATATATGTAATGCAATATTTGACGGAACTGACGCTATTATGCTTTCTGGCGAAAGTGCTTCAGGTAGTTTCCCAAAAGAAGCTGCTGAAACTATGGCAAGAATAGCTCAAGAAGCTGAAGCTAACTTAGATTATGACCAAATTTCTAAACATTTAGCTGAATCTTCGTTAACTGAATATGCTGATGCAATTAGCTATTCAACATGTAGAACAGCTTCAGCTTTAAATGCTAAGGCAATTGTTGCTGCAACAAAGAGTGGCTCTACTGCAAGATTACTATCAAAATATAGACCAAAATCTCCTATTATAGCTATAACTCCATACGAAGAAGTTAGAAGAGCTTTAGCTTTAACTTTTGGAGTTCATCCTACTAAATGTGAAATGTTTAATAACACTGATGACATTTTGGTAGAAGCTAAAAAGACCGTATATGATTTAAATGTTGCTAGAAAAGGTGATGATGTAATAGTTGCCGCTGGAATGCCAACTACTCATACTGGTGGAACTAACATGATGAAAATAGAAAAACTATAATCATTAAATATCTTTTCTATAAATTCACAATGTACATAATAAAAAGATAAGCTATCTTTATTTTGCTTAAAGATAGCTTATCTTCTTGTTACAACATAAAAAATAAATATCATTCTTATCTTTATTCAAATTTAAAATCTTTGAATAATTCTCCTAAGCTTATGCCCTCTTCTTGATCATTATATTGTAAGTATTCTTTGCTCTTTTCATCTGCATCTTTTATGCTTAAGCTTAATTTTTTATTTTCTTTATCAACATTTAACACCTTAACTTTAACTTTTTGTCCTGTCTTTAAAACATCTGCTGGCTTTGTTATATTTTCATCTGTTATTTCGCTTATATGTACTAATCCTTCAACCCCTGGTAGAACTTCAACAAAAGCTCCAAACGAAGCTAACCTAGTTACTGTTCCATCAAATATTTCTCCATCTTTTATTGAATCACCATGAACTTTCCAAGGTTCCTTTTCTACATCCTTAAGTACTAATGCCAACCTTTCTCTATCTCTATCTACTTCTCCAACAAAAACTTCAACTTTGTCTCCTACATTAACTACATCTTCTGCCTTATGCACTCTTTCCCATGATAAATCGTTTAAATGAATTAATCCTTCGATTCCTCCAATATCTACAAATGCTCCAAACTTAGCTATTCTTGTTACAACACCGCTTCTCTTCTCGCCAGACTTAACTTTTGCCCAAGCCTCTTTTTTGTTTTTTTCATATTCCTTTTCTTCTATAACTCTTCTTGAAGCAACTACCTTTCTATTTCTGAAATCTAGTTCAATTATTTTAACTTCAAGAACTTTACCTACAACTGTTTCTAACTCAACTCTTTCTCTGCTAATTTGAGATCCTGGAATAAATACTCTAATACCTCCATAGTAAGCAACTACTCCACCTTTTACAACTTCCTTAACTTTTACAGAAATAATCTCTTCATTTTCAAAAGCACTTTTTATATTTTCTTTTTCTGTAACCTCTAATGCCCTAACTCTTGATAAAAGAACATAACCTTCTCCATCATTAGGGGATATAACATATACATCTAACTCATCATCCTTCTTTACTACATCTAAAGGATTTGTGTCATCGTATGTTAACTCTTCTTTAGTTATAAGTCCATCAAAAGCATAATTTATATTTACAGAAACTTCTTTATCATTTACATCTATAACTTTTCCCTTTAAAATATCTCCTTGCTTTATTCTCTTAACATCATAATCTGCTAATAGACCTTCCATACTATCGTTTATAGTTTCATTTGCCATCAAAATTCACTCCCTACATATAATCTTAACTTAATTCTAATTTTATACGAAGGATATCTATTATACAAGTATTGAGTATCCAAAATATAAACATATCCAAGTCTTACAATATAATTAAGTTTTTATTAAGTTCTTCTTTTCCTCTTCATTGCTTAAATTTTTGTTATATAATATACTATAATATATATACACTGTATCATTTTGGGGGGTGATATTATTAAAAGACTAGTAAAAAAGATTGTTTTAACTTCTATCTTTGCACTTTTATTTGTGTTTTCTAATGTAATTACAAGTCCAGTATCTATACCTTTTAACCAAAGTAATACAATTACAATAGTCCAGGCAAAAACTGGTTCTAGCAGTAAAAGTTCATCTGGCTTCAAATCTGGAGGTTTTTCATCTGGCAAGAGTAGTTCTAGTAGTAAAGATTTTAAATCTGGTTCATATTCTTCAACAGATAAAAATTCTTCTAGTTCAACAGATAAAAATACAAATAATGATTCAGGAAGCTACTCTAGTGGTAATAGTGGATGGGGCGGTAGTTCCTATCGAAGATCTTGGTTCCCTATTCCATTCTTTTTTGGCGGTGGATCAATAATATCTTCAGTTATAAAACTTTTAATTATATTTATGATTATTATATTTATAATTAAAATTTATCAAAAGTATAAAAGAAAATAACAAATCTTAGGAGGTTACTTTTATGGGAATTTTTTCAAGAATGTCAAATATGTTAAGAGCAAAAGTAAATACTACATTGGATGAAATGGAAAATCCAATAGAATTATTAGATCAAAAAATTAAAGATATGGAAGAACAATTGAGCAAAGCAAAACTAAATTCAGCACAAGTTCTAGGTAATGTTCATGAAATAGAGAAAAAAATGGAATTAGCAAAAAAAGAATCTGCTGATTTTGATGAAAAAGTCAAATTAGCTCTTGCAAAAGGTAATGAAGATTTAGCTAAAAGAGCTTTAAGCAAGAAAGTTGATAGTGATAAAAGATATGAAACTTTAAAGGCTACTTATGAAACATCAAAAGTACAAGCTGATACTTTAAAGAAAAATCTAAAAGCTCTTCAAGATGAAATAGATAAGACTAGAAGCTATAGAGATGAAGCAGCTGCTAGGTACTCTAGTGCACAAGCTTCTAAAAAAGTAAATGAAGTATTAGCTGATGTCAAAACTAAGTCTAACTCAATACAAATTGATAATATAGAAAGAAAAATCGCAAGAGAAGAATCAATGGCTCAAGGATTAGGTGAACTTAGAGAAGTAGATGATTTTGAAAGCGAATTTGCTAAACTTGATAACGTTGATTTAGATTTAGAACTTCAAAAATATAAAACTCAACAATAGTAGGTATATTATGACTAAAAGTATAGATTTCATAGATAAAGAAAAAGATTACTGGGGTAAAATATTTACCGACATAACTTATGCCATAAGTGAAATCTCACCTTTTGTTGAAGAAAAAGATTTAATGACACGAAGATATTACACAAAGGTGGGTATTCTAAAAGAATATATGACTAAGCTTAATTCTAGTGAATTAGATTCAAAGAAAAAATCTTTTTTTAATATGTTTAAAGATGATGAAAGAATTACTAATTTACAAAGGTTTAAACAAAATAATTTATCAACATTTAAGCAACTAGAAAGCTGCTCAAAATGTCAATGTCTCAATTGTTCATTTGAATGCAAATTTAGTAGCTGCTCATCTTGCAAGGAAGGATCCTTATTAAAATCTTGTGATAAAGATAAATTTAATGTAAGAACTTATACTAATTTCAATCTAGATCTTACTAACAACGATACTGGTGAAGCAAATAAGTATAAAGTACTTGCCGTAGTTGAAAATTGTAGGCTAGAAAAATTATATATTTTTCTAGAAAACATGTATAATCCAGATGATAAATTAGTCCTATATTACTACCCTGGAATTAAATCAGATGATTTTGGGGAAATAACCGATTCATTTGAATTTGACTCTGTAGTTCAAGCTTATCAAGAATCTGATTATTAAAAAAGGTTAGCTAAAATTCACAATTTTAGCTAACCTTAAAATTTATAATTCTTTTCTTATTTTATTTAATTCACTAAAGCAATAATTTATTATATCACTTCTCTTTATAATCCCGATAAAAATACCATTATCATCTACCACTGGTACAAAATTTTGATTAACCGCTAAATTTATCAAGCTTTCTATATCTGCATTTATTGAAACGCTTTTATGATAAACTCTTCTTTCAATATCACTTATTTTAACAGATTCAGTATTTTTAAAATTCAAATCAGGAGTATTCTTAAGTTTCCATAACAAATCTCCTTCTGTTAATGTACCTACATACTTACCACTTTTATCAATAAGAGGTATCGCTGTATATCCGTGATGCTCCATCCTTTCCATTACTTGTCTCATCGTTGCATCAACATTTTCGCAGACCACTTCATTTTTAGGTGTAAGAAAAAATGCTATATTCATAATTCTCTCCTCATATTTCTAGTTAAATTATATTTATTTTATTCTACATTTATTATAAAAACTATAGCTTGTCCAACGTAATATCATAAATTACTTTAGAAATATCAGCTATGTTTTCTCTACCTTCTTCCATAACATCCTTTGTATAGATACACAATATATATGGCCTTTCACTATATATTACACCAATATCATTAACATAATTCTCATAATCACCAATCTTATGAGCAACCATATTTTTAGGTATTTTTTTATCTAACCTATCGTGAGTATTAGTTTTTAACATTAAATTAATAATATCTCTATAGTTATTATCTTCTTCTGCCTTCTCATATATCTTCTTTAGCAGAATACCACTTTGCCTTGGAGTAATAAAATTAGATTCTCCTATCATGCTTATTTCTGTTAAATTATAAATATAAGAAGAAACACTTCCTATAGATTTTTTTAACATAGATGTAGCAATGTTATCCGAATCTTCTATCATATATTTAAGTAGATCAATTACCGGAAATTCATCTCCCTTTGAAACTCTTCCCTGTAGTTCCCCTGCTCCATCACAATTATCTGACTCCTCATATTTGATTTTTGTATCTTTTGTAATCTCATTATTATCTAACTTGTCAGCAATCATCATTGCAATAGGTACCTTTATAGTACTCGCTGCATGAAACCCTACATCTGAATTCAATGTATATTGTAGTCCGCTGTTTATATCATAATAAAAAATCCCGTATGACTCCTTTTTATCTCCTACAATTTCACTTACCTTTTTAGATATTTTGTTAATCTTCTGCATTGAAATTTCTATATCTTCTTCTTTTTTTCTAATACTTTCTTTTTCTGCTTCTTCATTTAAATTACTATGCTCTTCAACATTTTCTTCTCCTTGAGTATCTACCTGTTTACTAAAGCATAGGAGTGAAACTGATAATGAAATCATAATAGTAGAAATTAAAATGATGACTATTTTTCTATAGCTTCTATCATTCTGCTTATAATCTTTATTATAGGTCCCATTTTTTTTATGTTTCACCACCATCATCCTTATCATTTACTTTTTTATTTCTATTCCAGCAAGTTTCATTAAATATACTGCATTTTGAGTAGTACTTTTTCCTCTTCTTAACTTATAATCAAAGTTTATTTTATTATCCTTATAATATTCTCTAAAATTATAATTTTCTATTTCCTTCATTTCTTCTTCTAAATCACATAATTCTAAATCATGAGTTGACAATAATCCTGTTGCTCCATTATCAGCTAGTTGTTTTACTAAAACTGTTGCCCCTGTATGCCTATCCTTAGAATTTGTGCCCTTAAATATTTCATCTAATAAGAAAAATAACTTTTCTCCACGCTTACATGCTTCTATAATAAGTTTTATTCTTAATATCTCAGCATAGAAAGAAGATATACTTTCTTCCAGGTTATCCTTAGTCCTCATGCAAGTATAAATGTTCATTATACTACATTTAAAACTTTTTGCTGAACATGGTGCTCCTATATAGCTTAATATAAGATTTATTCCCACAGTCCTTAAAAATGTACTTTTACCTGACATATTGGATCCTGTAATTAAAGTTATTTGCTTAGGCTTTATTAATTCATAATCATTTGCTACAGCTCTGTCACCGATTAATGGATGTTTTATTTCCCTACCAACAACTCCACTTTCATCTGTTATTTCAGCATAACACCAATCTTCATAATCAAAACTTAAGTTAGAAATACTTGCAAGAGCATCAAATTCTCCCATGACTTCTAACCAATTTTCAATTTTTGAACCATTTATTTTTCTCCATCTGTTTAAATTAAACAATATAAACACATCGGCAAACACTACTACATTCAAAATAAAGAAATAGGCATTTCCTGCTGAATCTCCAACCCAATCAAGTAAATTAGATAACTTTCTCATTTCATTTTTACATAATAAACCTGAATCATCTTTAAGCTTTTCCTTTAATCTATTTAAATAAGGGCTATTAAAACTTTCATCTTCTATCAAAGTTAATATATTAGAATAAGCTTTAACACTATTTTTTATTGAATTAAATAATTCTATAACTTCATTTCTATCCTTTGTTAATACTTTTATCACTACATAGTTTATCATAAAATTAAGTATTAAAAATGAAAAAGGTATTACTTTCACAATACATAAAAATATTATTACAGCTGTAATTAAAATGAATAAACTTGCAACTCCAATTCTTAAATTGTCTCCGGTTGAACTTTCTTTTCCCCATTTTATTAATTCTTCAAGTTCTTCACCTTTTTTCTTTTTGAAAGTTGCATCTACATATAATTGCTGTCTCCATTTTACCTTTTCTCCTAACTCTTTAATAGATACTTGTCTTTCTTTAATTGAATTTTTATTTGGTAGTTTTTTTAATGAAAGTATTTCTCCAAGTTTTCTTCTTCCACTTAGAGTTCTTGTAGTGTTTATCATTTGAAATAAAGAGTTTTTCCCGAATATATCTAAGTCATCTGCAAATGCGTGATTTTCTTCAAGCAATTCTTTCCCATCATCTTCAAATTCCTTATATTCTCCCTTTAATCTTTTCAATCCTTTTTCATTAAATTCTAATTCAATATCTAACTTTTCTCTCTTTCCTATAATCTTACCGTGTATAAATGCCACAGCCAAAAATATTAATGCCGTCATAGACAATATGCCAACAGCTGTTAAGAAACCTTGACTTTTATAACTTCTGTAAGAGAAGATTAATCCTGATATAAGGATTACAAGTCTACACCATCCTATCACTTCTATTTTTTTGTTTAAATTACATATTTCACTTTTATTTTTTTCTATATTTTCATTGTAAAATGCCTCTGCTCTACTCATATATTACCTCTCATTTCTTTTATAATTATAAGATAGCACAATAAATAGGAAAATCCAACACTTCCTAATAATTTCCTTTAAAATTTATACTTATTCGCTTAAATTTAACATAAAAAAAAGCATCTCCAAAGAGATGCTATTTAAGCTCTGCATATATTTTTTCATAATTATCTTTCATTGCTTCTATATAACTCTTGCCTTCAACCTTTGTTTCTAAAGTATGTATAGGTACAACTTTACCATTAATAGCTTTTGCTAATGTATCCGAATCCTTTTGAGATTCACTTCCTTCTGAGAAAATTATCTTTATATTCTCTGACTTGCAATAATTAGCTAAGCTCTCCATATCTTTAAAAGTAGTTTCTGCTTCTTCATCAAAAATTCCTTTAATGGCTTTTTGTTGTAGTCCATAATCTCTACAAAGATAAGCAAAAGCCTCATGACTAGTCACAAAAGTTTTACCTTTAATACTAGCAAGTTTTTGTGAATACTCATTAAATAATAAATCTAATTCTTGTTTATACTTATTATAGTTTCCTTCATAATACTCTCTATTTTCAGGATCAGCCTCTATTAGTGCATCCTTTATGTTATTACATTCGTTAGTAGCTTCCTTCAAACTTAGCCATATATGCGGATCTTCTACCCCATTATCTACTATTATATTTCCATTTTTACTAGCATCGATTAATTTAGTATCTTTATTTCCTTCCTTAACTTGATCTAGCCATCCTTCCATGCCTAATCCATTATATATAAATAACTTTCTATCACTTAATGCCTTTTTATCTGATGGACTAAAATCAAAGTCATGAGGTTCCATATTCTCCTTAACTACAGTATATATATCTACCTTATCCCCACCGATTATTTCAGTAAATTCCTTTAATGGACTTATTGATACTGCAACTTTTAGTTTATCTCCATCATTTTCAGTACTTTTTCCACATCCAACAAATAACATAGGGATAGTCATCAGTATTAATATCTTTGATAAGAACTTTCTCATACTCCACCTCTAATTGCACATAATTTGCATTTGCAATGCTATTTTATTTTAGTCCTACCATTCTAAATTGTCAACATTAATTTATAGAGCTATAAGATTATATTCTATTTTATTATTTTCTAATATTTCCTTCTCTAATGTATGACATGTAAATATCAAGCCTTGTCCTTTTATTTTTTCATTAATTAGTAGTAATGCCTTTTCTCTTCTATGGTTGTCATATTGTACAAATGCATCATCTAATATAATTGTCCTCTCTTCACCATTAAACAATATATCTATTAATGCTAATCTTAAAGACAAATACAGTTGATCTAGAGCTCCATTACTTAAATAATTTCCTGCAAATAAATTATTCTTATCTCGAACCATCATTTCATAATTCTCCCCTAGTTTTATTTCTTCATACTTTTCTTTAGTTAAAACTTTAAATATGCTCGCTATATTATTATTTAAAGTTGGACCAACCTCTCTACGCACTTCATGAAATGATTCTTCAATAGCTTTAATTGCTATATCGAGCGATTTTACCTTCTTTTCATCCTTTTCTATTTCTGACTTAATATCTTCAATTTCTTCTTCAATTAAAATTAAATCTCTTTTTCCAATATACCTATTTGCTATTTTATTTTCTAAATCTTTTATATTTTTTTCTATTTCAATTAATTCTTTAGATTTTCTCTTTTCTTCAACTTCAATCTCTTCTTCTGACTCATAAGAATATTGATTGCTTTCATTAATAATATCCTTAAGTTCATTTTTTATTTCATTTATATCTCTATCTTTTAATAATACTTTATAAGTTTCTTCCATAGACTGTAGATTTGCATGTATCTCATTTTTCTTTTTTATTTTCTCTTTATATTCTTTAATATAAATCTCAATATCCAATAAGTTTCCTAAGTCTAAATCCATTATCTCTAATTTAGCTTTTAGTTTTTTCTCTTTAATTTCTAATTCTATATTGATATTCTTTATAGAATCAGCTAACTGAAATCTTTTTTCTTTAATAGCCTCTATGGTTTCACTAATCTTTGAGTATATACTTATTGCTTCAAGGACTTCCTCTAAATCTTTGCATGAAGATAATCCTATAAGAGAATCTATCATTTCTTTATTTTTATTATATTTATTTAAAGTTTCTTCATACTCTCCTTTATCTATTATCTTTTTCTTTTCTTCTAATCGCACTAAAATTCTTTCTTCATATTCTTTGTAGATAGAATACTTTTTTATTGATGTTATTAGCTCTCCATAATCATTTATTTTTAGCTTTATCATGGTTTCATCTAATACTTCTTCAATACTATTAATTTCTTTTCTAAGCTTCTCTATTTCCTTTTCCTTATATTTCATCTGCTTTTTCCTGCTATTAGTCATTAATATTATGGTAGCACCTGTTATCACAGATATACCTCCTATTATCATAAATGGCATACCGAAAAAAAACATAGCTAAGCCAATAGCTAAAAAAATCCCCCCAATTAAAACTTTAAAATTTTCCTTCTTAACATCTACTTTTGAATCAAAATTTATATCATTACTCTGTGCAATTGTCTTAATGCTCCTTAATTTTACATCATATAAATTAAATTTTTCTTCTATATCTTCTTTTATATTTTCTAATGCTATTATATTTCCCAATAAATTTCTTTTATTGTTTAACTCTCTCTCATCCAAAACTATAGAATTATCTATATCTTTCATGTAAGAAATCTTATCTTCTAATGTCTTCTGCTCATACTTTATCTCAATAAGTCTCTCTTTAATATTTTCCCCAAATAAATCTAAAAACTTATAGTTTTCTAACTCTATTTCATTATCTTTTAGTTCCATGTTTTGCTTTGTTAGTTCTTCATTAAGCTCTTCTTTTTTATCTAACAGTACCAGATATAATCTATTAACTTCCTTTAAATCATCTATAAATGCTTCATCTATTATATCCTTACCATTTTCCAAATCATTTTTAATCTCTTCTTCTTTCTTTTTAAGTTCTTCAGATTTCTTAAGATATTCAGTAATATCCTTGTATTCTTTCTGAAGATTAACTCTTTTTAAATATTTCTTATATACCTCAAGTTTTTCTATTTCGTTAATTATTCTTTTTCTATCAGCCTTATGTTCTAAAAGTTTATGTTCTAAACCTAAATTTTCTTCTGAAAGCTTATATCCTTCATATCTCTCTTCTAAAAGAGATGAATGCTTTTTTTTCAAAAGATCTAAAGCTCCAACTCCCCTAGTAGTTACATATTCTTTTTTTATGCTCTCTAACTTCTCTAAGGCTTTTGCTACTGGCACTTCATGTTCACTACATCCCAAAAGAGCTGTAATCTTATCCATAATCTCTTCTTCTTTATCTTTTGTAAATGAAACTGCTAGTTGTCCTATATATAACGTCTTTTCAAATGTCGCTCTATTTATTCCCAAAAAATATTTACCAGGCTCATCTTTATTTATATTCTTCTCTTCTTCACCTGTTAAATAATCTAACACCATTGAAATATCTTCTTTTTTAGTCTTTCCAAAGCTCCTTTTTATGAGGTAATCCCTTCCATTATGTTCAACTACCAATTCTCCTTCTATATGCCTATTATTAAATGGCAAATACTTTTTCCTATCACTTTCATTTTTACCTCGCTTAGGTGACAGCCCATAAAGCATAATCTTAATATAAGACTCTATACGACTTTTCCCAGTTTCATTTTCCCCATAAATTAAATTTAAACCTTTTTCAAAGTTTATGATCTTTTTCTCAATGCCAGCAAAACTATCAATTTTTAACATCTTAATAATCATCCATATTTACCTCCCCCTCGGTAAGGCTACTCATACCAATCTTGAAAGCCATCTTAATGACTTCTCTTTCTTCCTCCGTGCTTGACTCTTCCAACATCTTTTGAATCTTTTTTGCAAATATAGCTTTCACTGAATAACCTCTAGAAAGTTCTTCTATATTTAGCTTAACTGATGTTTTATCTACAATCTTGCAATAATAAAAATGTGAATTAAGTTTCTCATCTAAAATTCTTTCATCTATATTAAAGTCTCCTGAAATTTCACCATGCAAAATAATCTTATACAAATTTTTTTGTCTTTCCTTTTCCTCTATTGAAGTTAAAATTATATTTTTAACCTCTTCATAACCAAAAGAATTTGAAATATCTATCTTAATCTCTTCATAGTTTCTTTTTGAAGTCTTAATAAATTGCAAATCTACTATACCTTTAGATATAAACCCATAAATTATTCCCTTGTCACCAAGCTCATCAAACCCTCGTCCTTGAGGATTTCCACTATATGCATAATAAGTATATCCTTCTTTATTAATACCACTAAATCCATGCCTGTGTCCAAGTGCTATATAATCCATTCCACTCTCCCTTATTTCCGATAAAGTAATTGGATTATACTCATTTCCTTCACTAGAACTAGATATTTCACCATGAAGAACCATTAAGTTTATTTTATCTGAATTGCCGTCAAATCCATCTAACATAGATCTTCTCACATATTTATCTACAAAAGCCCCACCCCATACATTAACATCTAAATCATCCACATATACCTTTTCTATTTTAGATGTAAAAATATGAACATTCTCAGGCCACTTAATTAACTTGTAAAAAGATGTATTCATATAGGGATCATGATTCCCAGGACTTATAAATACTTTTGTATCCTTTATTTCTTCAAAGGCTTTTTCAATAAAATATAAAGTATCCTTACTCAATGTAAAATTATCAAAGATATCCCCAGCTAAAAGAAATATATCAACAGATTTTTCTTTGCAAAAGTATATGATTTTCATAAATACTTCTTTTAACTCTTCTTTACTAAATTTTCTTTGTTTTTCTCCTACTTCTTTAAAAGGAGTATCAAAATGAAGATCTGCTGAGTGAAGTATTTTTATTTTTTTCATTTTATCACCTTTCTCATCGAACTTTTGTTCTCATTTTAACATAATGTATACTTAAATAAAAGAAAGCTTGTCCTTTTTATATAAAAATATTCTTACCATATTTAACTCTATTATAATTCCATACGTAAAAATGAAGAGGATGACTTACGTCATCCTCTTGGTAGTTAGAATACTTTATGTAACATTTTGGTGGTGTAATTTCCATAAATGATTTACCTTAATTTAAGTAAGGTTAGTAGGTGTTTACTTTATCTTACTTTCGTATTCTTCCACCATTCTCTTTACCATTTCGCCACCTACGGAACCACATTGTCTTGAGCTTAAATCCCCGTTATAATCTGAAAATGGAACTTCTAGCTCTTCAGCTACTTCGTTTTTTAATTTGTTTAAACCATTTCTTGATTCTGGAACTAATGCTTTATTACTTGACATTGTAAATCCCTCCTCTGGCTTACGGTTAGTAAGTTAATTAAACCCCATTGTTTAATTAACTTACATTATTATATTATCCTTTATGAAAATTTATATTCTCAAAAAAAACGGTACTATAACCATTTTTCCCCTAAATCTAATTTAACAACATTTTTTAAATCAAAAAAATAATATGTTCATATAAATTGAGTAATACTAAAATATAAGCTATAAAATGCATTACTTATTTTTTTATAAAAAAAGTATCTAGATAAAAATCTAGATACTTCTATGGCAGGGGCACTAGGACTTGAACCCAGAACCAATGGTTTTGGAGACCACTACTCTACCAATTGAGCCATACCCCTAAGACGAGTTTTATTGTATCATGTTTACTAACAATTGTCAATAAATTATTTTTAGCAGTCTCTATCTTCTTAATTTAGTTGTATTGTTACAAAATATATTTTATAATATGAGTATATTTTGAGTATCAAAATATTTTATAGTCAAAAGAAAGGATGTAATTTAAATGAATATTAATCCATTAAAGATAGGTAATTTATCTTCTAGACTTCCAATAATCCAAGGTGGAATGGGTGTAGGCGTTTCTTTATCAGGTCTTGCTTCAGCCGTTACTAATGCTGGCGGTATAGGAGTAATATCCTCTGCTCAAATAGGATTTAGAGAAGATAACTTTGAAGATGATTCTATAAATTGTAACTTAAGAGCTCTAAAAAATGAAATTAAACTTGCTAAAGAAAAATGCAATAATGGAATTCTTGGTGTTAATATAATGGTTGCTACAAAAGGATATGCCGAATATATTAAGACAGCTGTGGATTCTGGAATAGATATTATAATATCAGGAGCAGGACTACCTACCATGCTTCCTAAACTAGTTAAAGATTCTAAAGTTAAAATAGCCCCTATAGTTTCATCTCTAAAAGCTGCCAAAGTTATATTAAAGCTTTGGGATAAGCATGATAAAACTACAGCTGATATGGTTGTTATTGAAGGGCCAAAAGCTGGTGGCCACTTAGGATTTAATGCAGATAACTTAGATGAAGAACAATCTAAATTTGATGAAACCATTACTAGCATAATAGAAGAAGTAAAAAAATATGCCTTAAAATATTCTAAAGAAATCCCAGTAATAGTAGCTGGTGGAGTATTTGATGGTAATGACATTGCAAAATACTTAAATCTTGGAGCTAATGGAGTTCAAATGGCTACAAGGTTTGTTGCTACAGAAGAATGTGATGCTTCTATAGAATTTAAAAAGGCATATATTAATGCCAAGAAAAAAGATATTTCTATAGTTAAAAGTCCTGTAGGAATGCCTGGAAGAGCCCTATTAAATCCATTTGTTGAAAGAACTAAGCTAGGAAAAATTAAAATCACAAAATGTTTTAACTGTTTAACCCCATGTAATCCAGCAGATACACCATATTGTATTACTAAAGCATTAATTAATGCTGTTAATGGAAATTTAAATGAAGGCCTAATTTTCTGTGGTGAAAATGCCTATAAAATAGATAAGTTATCTACTGTCAAGGAAATTATGGATGAGTTAGAAGCTGATTTACTAAAATCATAATTTTAACAAAGTAACTATAAAATACCTAAAGATTCTCTAACCATTCATAAAAAAATATGTTTTCGAAATTAATGCTTATTGAAAATGAGCTTATAGAAGCAAAATATTTTTCTATGTTCAAGGACAATATAAAAAAGAGCTGAGCAGCAAGGAGCTGATTTCTAGATTAAACAGGAATCAGCTTTTTTTAGATTCCATTCTAGCTTAATGAAAGATAATACTTCTATTTCTTAATTAATAATTTTCTGTTACTTATCTTTAGTTTATCTCACAATTTAATTGTACAAAAAAAGAACCTATATTTAATAGATTCTGTGAATTTAATATTTATACTCTATTTTTTTAAAAATTATTTTGCCAATAAAGAAAGCTAATATAAAATATATTAAAGAAATTGAATTACAAATTGCTAAATCAATAAATTTTATATTTTCAACTTGCTTACTTGCTATTATGGATATTATTCCAATTGGTGAAAAATAATCAACCTTAACTATCTTGTCTAAAATACCAACAGATATACACAATCCTACTCCCACTACCGTTCTTAGGGCTCTATTTCTAATAAACATTGATATTAACCCAACTATAAGATTAAATGACACAATCGGAAGAATCGATGACAGGTAAATTATCAAGCTTCTAAATATACCTTGAAATTTTATATGAAATACAATACTACTACTTATAAATCCTAAAACTAAATTAATAATAACAATAATTAATGAAAATATTATTAAGTATACTACCTTAGCTTTAAACAATGACTCGCCTCTTGTATCAAGATTAGCAAAAAACTTCAAATTTCCACTATAAAAATCTTCACCAAAACAATCAACAGCAAATATAGTCACAAATATTAAAAAAAACGGTATTCCAGACTTAAATATAAAACTTGTAGAATAATTATCTAAAAATATTATGCTATTCATATTTTTTAACTGTTCTTTCCATTCAACACTATATTTTTGAGCTTCAATTGAATCTGCTATTGCATAATTTTTCATAGCCATATAAATATATAAAGTTGCTATTAACATAGTAATAATTGTAACAAGTAATACATAAAATTTCTTTTCATATATCATTTTAATAAATTCATTTTTTATTAATTTTATTAATTTTATTGTCAATATATCATCTCCTTTTTAGAAAAACTTTTAAGAGCAACTGGAAACAAAATCAATATATATATTAATAGTAACAGAATATGAAACTTATCACTTGGCAAAACATATTTATTAGTACTTATTAATATAAAATCTCTTAAAATACTGATTGGCGTTATATCATAATAAGCTCTAAAAAAATAATCAATAGCTATCAGTAAAATAAATGTTGCTATGGATATTATCATACTATTATCAAACTTTACGGATATTAACACGTAAATAAAAATGACAGGTAACATCCCTACAAATAATGTCAAATTTAAATTTACAATCATATAAATTTCATTTTTTAAAATAGCATAATCTTCACCTTTAATAATCAAGTAAACGATTGTTAATATTATACCCGAGCTAAAAATTAGAAATAAAGTTACAATAAAAATCATGAATAATTTATTGATAAATATTGAAATTTTACTTAAATATATATTAAAAAACTTCAAATTTCCTGAAATATAATCATCAGTAAATATATCTGATACAATTATAGCAATCATTATAGGGATTATATAAATATTTGTATTACATGTGTATTTATAAAAATATACATATAAATTTTCAGTTTGTGCTCCTCCCAAATTCAAAAACACACTTGTAATAATTGTAATAGCAGCTATAATAGAGAAATAAACAACCCATTTTGTTGTTGTAAAAAACTTAATAATTTCATTTTTTAACATTGTAAACCCACTTTCCAATAAACCTTTATAACCTGATTAACTATAATATCTTTTTACTACACTTAATAAAGTAATCTTCTAGAGAATAGTTTTTCTTAGAAATTGATAAAATGGCAATATTGCTTTTTACAATTAAATCATTGATTAATTTAAAATCACCACTATTTATCTCTATACATATCCCTTCATCTGTCTCTATAATATTCAAAACCTTAGATTCTAATACCTTCCTTATTGAATTTTTATCTGTAGTTATTATATCGTAAGATTCTCTACCATTATCTAATAATGAATTTATACTATTTTGAAAAATTATTTTCCCGTTGCTTATCATAGCTACTCTATTACATAAGTTTTGAACTTCATTTAGAATATGAGAGCAATACATAAAGGTAGTACTCTTCAATCCTGCTAAATCTTTTATTAACTTTCTCATTTCTATAACGCCCTCTGGATCTAATCCATTCGTTGGTTCATCTAATATAACAATTTCAGGATTATTTAAGAAAGCTCTAGCAACTGCAAGCCTTTGCTTCATTCCCATAGAATATGTACCAACTTTCTTATTCTTATCTCTAGATAAATTTACCATATCTAATACTTCATCTATTCTTTTCTTATCTAGATTTAATATATTTGCATATAATGATAAATTTTTGAAGCCTGTTAAATATTGATAAAAGCTTGGATAATCAATCATCGCTCCTATCTTTGAACTAATAACTTTAGCATTATTAATACTATTCACCCCTTCAATCAAGACTTCTCCTGAAGAAGATTTAAGAAGGCCTAAAATTGTTTTTATAGTTGTAGTTTTACCTGCTCCATTTGGCCCTATAAACCCATATATATCTCCTTTATATATTTTCATATTTATATCAGTAATTACATTTTTATCATTGTATTTTTTACTTAAATTCTTAACTTCCAAAATTGGCTGCATTACTTCACTCCCTTTTCTCTATTTTTAATTATTTTTTTATTATCAATAATAGCATTATAAATATAAAAACTTTTATTTTAAAAACAAATGATAAAATGTTACAACTATGTTTATAGTCTTCAACCATTTGCTTAACTATCCAAATCACTTGAGATGAAAATGTAAATGCCATTACTATAATACTAATAATCATATATATTTTTATTACCATTCTCTTATTACTAAATATACTTTTAGGAGAGTGTGTTATTGATTTTCTCATATTAGGTATCCTTAAAATCGTAGATAAAATAAAATATCCATCAGTAGGCACAAAAGGAGAAATATTTATGCTAATGCTTATAAGATTAGCTTTATATATTTCACACTTACATTACAATACTTATATATCCACAACACTTTCCATATTGTGTAAAACGGTTTATATTTACAGTATATACCTCACTATAATTCTGTAAACTCATTACTATAATTCTATATTATATTAACTTTACATGTATTTTACTTTTATAATATTTATCTTTCCTAAACCTGAAAAAATATATATAATATACTTTTGTTAAATAGTTAAAAATTAATACAAAAATAAAAGCACTATAGGTTATTTTTAATACGCTATAGCACTTGTATTATTACTTCGTAACAGTCTCTAAAGTTTTTATTAAATTATTATATGTATTTGCTGCGCACTGCTCAGGTGTAGATTTATTATATGTTATCTCTTCAATAGCTGTTTCACAAGTATTCTTTATCAATGTATTTTCATAGTATGGACTAATTAAAATTTCCTTTACTCCATCCTCTTTTTTACTTGCCTCATATTGTAATCCACTTAATACATTCCCCTCTTCCAATGCTTTATAGCTTGAAGTACTTGTTGGTAATCCTCTATCCATTCCAATTATTTTAGCTGCTTCTTCATCATTAAGCATAAAATCCATGAGCATTGCCGCCTCTTTCGGATGTTCTGTATTCTTACTTATAGTATATAACATAGATGGTTTAACATAGCTTATAGGATTAGCTCCTCCAGATGCTGGAAAAGTTCCACTAAATAAATCTCCTTTTATCTTTTCTGTACCTGATTTCATTTTTTGTGCATCTGTAGACCATGATATAGTTGCTCCAGCTTTACCACTATTAAAACTCGAATTATCATCCTTACGAGTCGTTGATGGAAGTACCTTGTTATCCACTAGCTTTTTATAAAATAACAATAATTCTTGTATATCTCCTTGTGTAAATCCAAGACTACCATCTTCATTTATAAAATTTCTGCCCGTCTTTTCTTGTACATAAGCCATACATAATCCCCATGCATTGAAGGAATCAAGATCTAAAGGATATGTATCTCCATTAGTCTTACTTCCACTTGCTATTAAAGCATCCCACGTATCATATCTATTTTCAATAAACCCACTACTAACATTTTTATTATAATAAAGTATTTTCGCATTAGTTGATATAGGAATTGCATTTAAAATATTATTTTTTGTTCCATAAGCCAAAACTTCTTTGGGGAAGTTATCAAACTTTAACGTATCTGATAACTTGCTCAAATCATAAAATCCCTTTCCATCTTTAGAATAATTCTCAAGCCAATCGTAATTTATCTGCATAAGATCTGGCTCATCATTTCCTGCTATCTTCATGTTCATCTTCTTCTTAAAGCCTGTCCATTCACCAAATTCAGCTTTAACTTTTATATTTGGATTTTTTTCTTCAAATAATTTCACTGCTTCCATAGTTTTATCATATCTAGATTCTGTTCCCCACCATGAAAATCTAATTGTAACTTGTTCTGATTGATTTTTGCTGCTAGTTTTTCCACAAGCACATAAACTTATCCCCATGATACAGCATATTAATAGCCCTATTACCTTTTTATTCATAATTAAATCCTCCCATCCATCTAATACTTAAATTCTAAACTTGTTAATAGCTTTTTCTAGACTTTCTGCTGCTTTGCTTAACTTATTAGAACGCTGTTCTAAATTTTCAGCGTTAGCTGTTTGCTCCTCAGTAGCAGCTAAAACCTCTTCTGTATTAGCAGATGAATTTTCTGTAATTATCTTAATACTATTAGTTGATTCAATAGTCTCTTTCTTTTGCATATTTATTTCGTTCATTAACATTTCTATGTTGTTTATTTCACTTGTTATTTTTTCAGTAGAACTTATTATATTGGAAAATGAATTGTTAGTAAATTCTACTGCTTGTGTTTGTTCATTAAATACCTTTTTTGAATTATATATAAGTTCTATTGCTGCATTTGCTTTTTCATATACGTTTCTAATTACCTTATACACATCATCAGTTGATTTTTTTGATTGTTCAGCTAGCTCCTTAACCTCATCTGCTACAACTGCAAATCCCCTGCCACTTTCTCCAGCACGTGCCGCTTCTATTCCAGCATTTAAGGATAACAGATTAGTTTGTTCACTTATTTCTTTAATTAATTCAATAACTTGTTCAATTTCTTTTATACTTTCACTTAAAACATTAATGTTAAATGTTATTTCATCCATTATCTCATTTGTATTTTCTGTTTTCACCTGAAGAGTTTGTACTATATGCAATGACTCATCACCAACATGTTTTGTTTCATTAGATATAGATGTAACATTTGAAATATTAGAAATAATATTATTAATGCTTGCTGCCAATTTATCCATCGTGGAAACTGTCTTTTCTAATTCATTTACTTGGCTTAAAGTTCCAGTAGCTATAGCTTCCATAGCAGTGGAAACGCCCTCTGAAATACTATAAGCTTGACTTGACATATTCTTTATTTCATCTGATTCATCTATAACAATCTTAGAAACATTCTTTGTCTCTTCAATTAAGTCTCTAATTTTTCCTATCATTACATTAAAACTGTTACTTAACACTCCAATTTCATCTTCACTTGTATAATCAGTTCTTACTGTTAAATCTCCATCTTCTGCTTTTTTCATTTTAGTAACTAACTTATTAATTGGCTCTGATATTTTTTTCGCAAAATATATTCCAAATAGACCTGAAAAAATTATACATACTATTGTAATTATTATTGTAAATATTCCCGTTGTTTGTACTTCACTCAAAATATAATTTTTAGGAATGGAATTTACTAATCCCCATCCATTATCACATGTATTATAAATTACTAAATCTTTACTTAATTCAAATGTCTTAGAAGATGAGTCTTTTATTTTCTCACTTACTTTTCCATCTAATTTCTCACCTATCTCATTACTGTTTGTAGAATATATAATATTATCATCATCACAAAGTCTAGTAACAGTTCCACTATTATCACTTAATTCATTAAATATTTCATCTAATTCATTTGTATATATAGAAGTAATCATCATGGTACTATCTGTAACTTGTTTTGCATAATACAATCTACTATAGTTTCCGTCCTTACCTGTAAACCACTTTCCTTTACTCTTAGTAGTACTAACCTTTTCTTGAATTTCTCCATATAAATTTTTCATATCATATAATTTTTTAGTAGTTTCACTTATCTTACCTATAGTACTTCCATCATTATATACTAATGCAAAGTCAGTAAAATTTTGTAGTAAACTTATAGAAAGTAAATATTCTTCAATATCGTTTTTCTTTTGCTGCTTCTCATAGGGATCAATATTTGTACCTGCTGAATTAAACACCATTATTTCATCCTTTGCAAATACTAAAGATGAAGCATTCTGAATTTCATACAAGTAATTATTTATGCTTAATTTAGTTTGAGAACATACTCTATTTGATAATTCTGATACTTTATCTGTTAATATTCTTCTACTATTTGCATATGTTAACGTAGCAATTAGCATTATTGGTATACATGCTATTAATATGTATGTGAATGTCAACTTCCCTTTTAAGGATCCTTTAACTGTACTAATGCCTTTAAATCCCTTAACTCTCACTTTAATTTTCTTGGTTTCCTCTCCCACTTTTTTATCCCCCTTTAATTTACTACTACTTTTTAAATACAAACACTTGTGTAAATGTTAACAAATCAATTATACCACTTTTTTACACAGAAAAAAAACTGTCTTAAAACTAATTAAAATAGAAGTTAAAGGAGATACTTGTATACAACTCCTTTAACTTCTATTTATTAGCTCTAGACAGTTAAATATAATATTCTAAACTCTTTCTGCTACTATTTTATTTATTATTTCCTCTCTTTCAGCACCTAATACTATTAGTAGTTTACTTTCAATATGGCCATTTTTATATACCTCATTAGCATCTACTATCTTAAGTATTTTCTCAGTCAACTTTTCATAACTCATTAGATCATCTAAATATAGATCAACCAAATCCTTTAAACAAGTTGCTAACTCTCTTGGGTTCTTATAAACTGCTCTCATAATGTACTCCTTAAAATTTTATAGCATTTTTTGTATTTTAAAATATATATAATTATAAAATATTATATTATCCTTAGCAACGGTATTTTAAGAGCAGAAAGCTACTATTAAAGAATAATCAAATATTTAAGCTCACATTTAAATAAATTATCTTCTATTTATTCTCCAAAATTAGCATTTCAATTTTATTTCTACATCTTAGACCACTACATCCACCTGTGCCAGCCCCTGTTTTTTCCTTAACTTCTATAAATGAAGTTGCTCCATCTTTTATTGCTTCTATTATTTTTTCTTCTGATATACCTCTGCATAGACAAACATTAGACATACTCAAATCTCCCTTCTAAATTTAATATATATTGTTATTAAAGAATAATTATTATTATTTGTCAATACAGATTTTTTATTTTTTTATTTCTTTATTCATATAGCAATACTTATTTCATAAGTTCTACATACAATAATGTAACTATGTCCATAATAAAATCATATTTTATATCATATTACTAATTACTTAAATTTATAAGAAAAGAGGAAATAAATATGTGTGGTATTGCAGGATTTATTAATTTTAAAAAAAATATTTTAAATGATAAACCTATTTTGGAAAATATGGTTGATACCTTAACTCAAAGGGGCCCTGATGCTTTTGGACATTACTTATCAGAAAATGTTTTATTAGGTCATAGAAGATTAATAGTTGTTGATCCTAAAGGTGGACTTCAACCAATGATAAAAAAAGTAGAAAATAATGAATTCGTGTTAGTTTATAATGGTGAACTTTATAATACTGAAGATATTAGGAAAGATTTACTTCAAGAGGGTTTTACCTTTAACTCTTATTCAGATACAGAAGTTCTTCTTACTTCTTATATGTGTTGGGGAATTGATTGTATAAATAGACTTAATGGAATATTTGCTTTTGCAGTTTTTGATAAAAAGAATAATAGAATATTTTTAGCTCGTGATGCTATGGGGGTTAAACCTTTATTTTATACAATTAAAGATGATACATTTATATTTGGCTCAGAAATAAAAACACTACTTGCTCATCCTTTAGTTACTGCATCAATAGACGAAGAAGGCTTAACAGAGCTATTTGCTCTTGGACCTGCTGTTTCACCTGGTAGTGGAGTACTTAAAGGAATAAAAGAAATACCCCCTGCAAATTATTTAATAGTAACTCCTGATGGCATTAAACAAAAAGAATACTGGAAGGTTGTTGCTAAAGAGACCCTAGAAAGTGAATCAGAGATAATATCTCATACAAAAGATCTTCTTGTTGATGCTATCAAAAGACAACTAGTAGGTGATGTGCCATTATGTACCTTCTTATCTGGAGGACTCGATTCTTCAGCCATATCAGCAGTTGCATCTACAGAATTTAGAAAGAAAAATAAAATATTAACAACTTTTTCTATAGATTATGAAGATAATGATAAATATTTCAAATCATCACTTTTTCAACCAACTTCTGATCAATATTGGGCAGTAGAAATGTCTAAATTCTCAAAAACAAACCATAGGACAGTTACAATTAATCATAAAGACTTGGTTAATTCTCTAAAAGAAGCAACCATTGCAAGAGACTTACCTGGAATGGCTGATGTAGATTCTTCCCTTTACTTATTTTGCAAAGAAGTAAGAAAGGACTTTGTTATAGCCTTATCTGGTGAATGTGCTGATGAACTTTTTGGAGGATACCCATGGTATACAAATTCTGAAATGAAATGGGCCGATACTTTCCCTTGGTCTAGATTTATAAGTGATAGAATTTCTATATTAAATAAAGAGTTAAAACATCTTAAGATTCATGACTTTGCACAAGAGCAATATCATAAAACTCTAAAAGAAGTTCCACATTTAGATAATGAATCTAAAGAAGATTATAGAATGAGAGAACTATTCTATCTTAATTTAAAGTGGTTTATGGTTACATTACTTAATCGTAAAGATAGAATGAGTATGTCAAATTCACTTGAAGTAAGAGTTCCTTTTGCTGATTATAAGATTGTTGAATATGCTTTTAATATCCCATCTCATATTAAATTATTAAATGGAAGAGAAAAAGGTCTTCTTAGAAAATCACTTGAAGGAATACTTCCTAAGGAAATTATCTATAGAAAAAAGAGCCCTTATCCAAAAACTCATAATCCAATATATACAGATTATGTTTGTTCTAAGATGAATGATATTTTACAAAATTCTGCTTCACCTATATTGCCTCTAATTGATAAAGATAAAATTAATGAAATAGTTAAAACTAGAGGCTCAGCTTATAAAACACCTTGGTATGGGCAATTAATGACAGGACCTCAGCTTATAGCTTATTTAATTCAAGTAAATACTTGGCTTGAAAATTATAAAGTATCTATTATGTAGTTTAAAAAACACAATACTTCATATTTTTATATGATGTATTGTGTTTTTCTTATTATATATAATTTCTTATATTGATTATTTGTCCATCTTTTAAATATACCCTAGGAATTCTTTGCTTTATCATACAAAGTATTTCATAATTTATAGTTCCCATAGCTTCTGCAATATCATCTGCATTATACTTTAAACTTCCTTCTGATCCTAATAAAATAACTTCATCACCTACAGATACCTCTCCTATATCAGTAACATCAATCATGCACTGATCCATGCATATCCTTCCAACAACATCTGCAAATTTTCCATTTATTATTACTTTAGCTTTGCCACTTAAAAGCCTTGAATATCCATCTGCATAACCTATAGGTATTGTTGCTATGATACTCTTTTTGCTAGTCTTGAATCTTCTGCCATAACTTACATACATATTTGCATCTAATTCTTTTACATGGCAAACCTTTGTTTTTAAAGTTAACACATTTTTTAAGCTTAATCTACCTTGCTTAACTTCATTTGATGGATGATACCCATAAAGTATTATTCCAGCTCTTACTGCACCTAGATATGTTTCTGGCAAATCTATAATTGCTCCACTGTTAGATACATGTTTTAGCGGAACATTAATTCCATTTTCTAAAAGTCTTTTATTAAACTCCTGAAATTCAGAAAATTGCTTATAAGTATATTCCTTGTCTTCCTCATCAGAAGTTGCAAAATGAGTAAATATACCAACTAAATCTATTCCTTCTAGCTTTGCAATATTACAAACTTTATATACACTTTCATCACTAGGTAAGAATCCTATTCTCCCCATTCCAGTATCTACTGCTATATGGATCTTTGCTTTTTTTCCTAATTTCACTGCTATTTTTGACAATTCTTTTGCATATTCTAAGTCATAAACAGTTTGTTCTATTTCATTATTTATTAATAAATCACCATATTCTAAAGGTGTATATCCTAATATCATAATAGGAGCATTAATATTATTATTTCTAAGCTCCATAGCTTCACTAATCATTGCAACTGCAAGCTTTGAAGCTCCATTTTCAAGTAAAGTTGGGACTATATCTACAGCTCCATGGCCATAAGCATCAGCTTTAACTACTGCTATTATTTCTTTACCATTTACTAAATTTCTAATATTCTTTATATTAAATTCCACAGCATCTAAATCTATTTCTGCCCATACTGATCTCATAATTTTGTCCATTTTCTATATACCTCTCTGTGTTTTCTGCTATTATCTATATTACTATTATATAAATTTAGCGCCTAAAATGGAAAGTGCCACTATTAAATAAAATTCTTTAATTAGTGGCTCTAATCTAATTATCTTTCTTTCCTTTCATGACTTTCTTAGAAAAAATAGTTACTATTATAATTATCAGTAGTGGAAGAAAAAACTTCCAAGAAAATGGATTTCTAAAATTCTTTCCTAAAACTGAATAACATATAGTTTCAATTGAAACACCGAGTACTGAAGCAGCTAGGAATGAACTAAATTTCATATTTGTAAATCCGCAGGCATAGCTTAATGGATCATAAGGAATTACTGGTAGTAACCTTAAAAGAAATAGAATTCTAAATCCATCTTTCTTCATATTATCATCTAACTTTATGAATCTTTTACCTATTATACTCTGTACAAAATCTTTTCCCAAAAATCTAGCTAAGTAAAATGCAATAGCACCTGAAATACCAAATCCAATCATAGATAATATTGATCCTTTAACTGGTCCAAACAACACTCCACTAACAATAACTAAAACATTACTAGGTATCACAACCAAAAAAGGTTTTATTGCATATATAAGTAAATATATTGCTACTGCATAAGGTCCTTTATCAGCAATAAAATGTACTATTTTCTCAACCCTAAGTCCTCTTATAAATCTCCAGTTAGTTGCAACAATTATTATTGCTACTACAACAATACATACAAATATTAAAAATTTAATTTTTTCTAATTTCTTATTATTGCTCATTAATTTACCTCACATAAGTATCAAGCGTCTAATTCTAGCACTAAGCTTTTACTACACCTCTCTAGTAACTTTACTTAAGAAATCTCTTTCTTCCTCATTTAAGTGTTGTGATAACTTATCATAAACCATCTTATGATATTCATTCAACCATGTTTTTTCATCATCAGAAAGCATATTAGCATCTATTCCATCTAAGTCTATAGGTGCATATGATATTGTTTTAAACTTATAAAATTCCCCCATTTCATCATCCTTAGATGATTTTGTTACAAGTATAACATTTTCTGTTCTAATTCCATGTTTACCTTTTTTGTATACACCAGGTTCATCTGTTACTATCATACCAGGCTCTAATACTGTTGTATTACCTTTTTGTCTAAATCCTTGTGGACCCTCATGTACATTTAAGAAAAATCCTACTCCATGACCTGTACCACATTTATAATCCATTCCATAATCCCATAATGGTCTTCTTGCTAAAGTATCTAAATTTTCACCTGTAGCACCTTTTAAAAATATTGCTGAAGCCAGTGCAATATGAGCTTTTAATACAAGAGTAAAATCTCTTTTTTCCTCTTCAGTTAATTTACCTAATACAAAAGTTCTTGTTATATCAGTTGTTCCATCTAAATATTGTGCTCCTGAATCTACAAGTAGCATTCCCTCTGGTCTTAATTCATATTGACTTTCTACTGTAGCTGAATAATGCATCATGGCAGCATGATCTTTATACCCTGCTATTGTATTAAAGCTAAGCCCCTTGAAATTTTCTCCCTGTGATCTAAACTCTTCAAGTTTATCTGAAGCTGAAATTTCAGTAATTTTTGTTTTACCTATATTTTCTTTAAGCCATTTTATAAATTTAACCATAGCTACTCCATCTCTTATTTGAGATGTTTCTATATTTTGAATTTCAACTTCATTCTTAATTGCCTTTAAAGAAGTTGTTATATTTAAGTGTTCAATTATCTTCACTTCTTTTGATATTAAAGAATATATTTTAGCATTTACCTTTTGTGCGTCAATTATAACTGAATTTTTAATTTCTTCTACACCTTTAAAAATCTCTAAATATTCTTTTATACTAACTCCCTGTTCTAAAAGTTCTTCACGAACAGTTTCTGATACTTTTTCATTATTTATGTATAAAAAAGCATCTTTATCTGTTATTATTGCATAAGCCAAACTTACTGGATTATAAGGTATATCATTACCTCTTATGTTAAAAGTCCAAGCTATATCATCTAATGATGTAAGTATGTAATTTTCTCCACCTAGAGATTTCATTTCTTTTCTTACATCTGAAAGCTTATCTTTTGTAGATTTTCCAGAATATTTAACTTCATGAATAAATATGTTTTCCATAGGAAATTTAGGTCTATCTTTCCAGGCTTCATCTAAAATATCTTTTTCCATCATTATTTGAAATTTATTTTTCTCTGCTATAGATTTATATTTTTTAAATTCAGTAGCTGAAATAACAGTACTATCAAATGCTAATTTATCATTTTCTTTTACATTATCTTTAATCCATTCTTCTATTGTAGGGTATCCTGGTGTAGCTATTTTCATAAGTTCTATACCACTTCCCTGTAATTCTTTTTCTGCTTGAATGAAATATCTCCCGTCTGTCCATAAAAAAGCTTTTTCTTTTCCTACTAATAATGTTCCAGCTGAACCAGTAAAACCAGAAATATAGGCTCTTCCTTTATAATATTCAGGCACATACTCACTTTGATGTGAATCTGCACTTGGAATTATATAATAATCATAATTATTTTTCTTCATTTCTTCCCTTAAACTTTGCAAATTGTTCATAACACAACATTCTCCTAACAAATTAAATTTTCTATATTTTAAATACATATAATACTAGTATATCCTACTATTGCATCCTTTTAAATATATTATAAAGAATCTTATTTCTCTACATTATTGAGCGGATATAAAATATATAGTATAATTATTTTATTAAAAATATCTTTCATTTCTTTTCTATTGAATATAGATCATTTCTAAAACAAAAACTATTTACTTTTTATTTTATTATTATAAAAATTAAATTTCAAATTTATGCTCTACTTTACATTATATATTAACTAAAATTAAATAGAATATCAAAAGGAGAATAATTATGAATGAAGAAAAAACAATAGACTTATCGGAAATCAAGCTACAAGATGTTTTGGATATCAACCTTTTGCAAAAATTCCAAGATAATTTTGCTGAAAGTATGGACATAGCTAGTGTAACTGTAGATATTAATGGTAATCCTGTTACTACTCCAAGTTCTTATACAAGTTTTTGTCTTAATCTTACACAATCAACAAACATAGGCAAAAGTCGTTGTGCTGAATCTCACAGAAAAGGAGGAGAAGAAGCAGCTAGAACTGGTAAACCATATATCTATACATGTCATGCAGGGCTTATTGATTTTGCTGCTCCAATAATGGTAAATGGAGTTCAAATAGGAACAATCCTTGGTGGACAAGTTTTAACACATGCTCCTGAACACGATTCATATAGAAACACAGCTAGGGAAATAGGTGTAAACGGAGATCAATACATAGATGCTGTTAACAATGTTAAATTAACAACAGAAAGAAATATAAAAGCTGCTGCTGAAGTTTTATTTATTGTTGCGAATTCTTTATCTCAAATAGGATACCAACAATTAAGCATAAAGAATATGTCAAACGAATTAAATGATAATTTTTCACAGATTTCTGCAACCATGGAAGAGCTATCAGCAACCTCTATCACTGTTACTGAAAATCAACAAATACTAAATGATGAAATTATAAATGTTCAAAAAGTATCTGAACAAATTAATACGATACTTGATTCCATAAAAAGCATTGCTGACCAAACAAAGATGTTAGGTCTTAATGCAGCAATAGAAGCTGCAAGAGCTGGTGAAGCTGGAAAGGGATTTGGAGTTGTTGCTACTGAAATAAGAAATTTATCTCAAAATTCAAAGGAAACAGCTATGCAAATAGTAAACCTTACCAATGAAATTCAATCGTCTATGAAAAAGACTCTAGATATTTCAGACTCAACTTTATCTAATACAGAGCAACAATCTGCCGCTATTCAAGAGGCTAATGCCAGTATTGAAGAATTAGTAGCTTTTACATCCGAATTAAATAGAATAGCAAATGCTTAATAAAAAGAACTATATAAGTTATAATACTTATATAGTTCTTTTTATTATTATACCAAATTAACTCCATTGATTATTAACTGCTGATTTTTTATTCTTTTTATTATCCTTTCCACTTGTACATCCACAAGAAGAAGTATCAACATTTTGTGCTGCACTGCTAGTAGCTGAATTGTTTGATTTTTTATGACTCATAACATTATCCCTCCTAATCAACTTCATTATTATTTTTACCACTAGGCAAATATAAATCCTATGAAAAGTTTATTTTTTTTGTAAAATTACTCCATAAGTTTTGCCATTATACTTATTCGTCTATTTCATTGCTTTCTGTTCTTTTTCCAGACTTTCTATTCTCTTTTGGATTATGGCCACCTTCATTAGCCGTAGAACTTCCACCAGCTTGTATTCTTTGTTGTTTTCTAGTTTTTCTATTTGTCATAATATTCTCCCTCCTAATCAATTTCATTATTATTATTACCTATGATTGTAATATCAATGCTATAAAAACTTACTCAACTTCCCTGAAAACTACAATTCCTGTTAATCCACTTTTGGGTTTCTACATTATTGTTATAAATGTAATATTTTACACAATCATTTATATGCTCACCATTTTCTGAACTAGTTCCATGATCTGATGTTACTATAAGGGATGTATCTTTTTTTAAGTTTCTTATTAAATATCCAATTACTTCACAATCTATCTTTTTCATAAAATTCAATTTTTCATCAATATTTCTTCTATGAGCACTCTCATCTCCACCGTTGATATGTAATAAAACAAAATCATATTTAAATGATAATTCTAAAGCTGTTTTTGCCTTTATATTCAAGTCTGTATCCACATCTGCTGTGGTACCTGGCAAATCTGGTGTAAACATCTTAATTGTCCTGCCAATGCCCTTTACAATTTCTGTTTTACAAACTACTGCACCATTTATATTGTGCAAACTATAAAAGCTTGGAAATTCCTCTTTTACAGATTGTCCCCAAGGATATAAGTTGTATTTATAAATTAGTTTCATCAAAAAATTTGTAAACTCTAAGTTTTCACAACTTGGTAATATCTCTGTTATTAATTTACCTATATTCTGATGAGGTTCAAAAGTCTTTAGTGATTTACAAAACTTTCTTCCATCTCTAACTATAAGCAAATTCTTATAACTTCCCATATCAATTAACTTGAAATTACTAATTTCGCTAATGTCTTTACTTGAAACTTCGTTACTAGACACAAGTTTTCCATTTTTTATCTTTATATCATTACACCTAAGTATTAAGTCATTATCTTTAATATTTTCACCTAAAGCAATAGCTTCTAAATATGCCCTTCCTTTAGGTATTTTTTTATATGGTATTCCTAACATGTTCATTATACAAGTTAAACTATTTACTTCCATTCCTTGTGGAGTATTATTTATACTGCCAGATAATTTAATTTTTTTTATATTTTCACACACATTGTAATCAGAACTCAGCGCTCCATCGATTACAACCATTATTACTGACACCTAAACCACTCCTATCTTTTTCAAACAATCAATTAAATAAATATTATCTTTCTCCCCTTTCACTGCAATTCTAAAAAAGCCATCCCCTAAATTTTTATAGTTCCTACATGACCTTATAAGAACTCCATGTTCCTCTAGTTTAACATTTAGCTCTTTATCATTTGCTTTAAAGAAAATAAAATTTGCTTTTGAATCAAAAACCTTAAATCCAAGCTTTTTTAACTCATCAATTAAGTATTCCCTATTAACTTCTATATTTTCCTTACTCTTTTTAACATATTCCACTTCATTTAAAGCAGCAACTCCACATTTACTAGCTACAGTAGAAACACTCCAAGGTTGTCCAATTGCATTTACTTTATCTAAAATCAATTCATTTGAACATATCATATATCCAAGCCTTATTCCAGCCATGGCATAAATTTTTGTAAAAGCTTTTAATATTATGAGATTTTTATACTTATCAATAAATTTTGAAATACTATATTCCTCTTCATCTTTTAAAAAATCTATAAAACATTCATCTACAACCAAAATCACATCCTTCTCTTCACATCTTTTAACTATTTCAATCATCTCTTTTGACTTAACCGGAATACCTGTGGGATTGTTTGGATTGCAAATAAACATCATGTTAAGATCTGCTGTAATATAATCTAAAATGTCCTTTTCTATATTAAATTCTTTATTTTCTTTTAGGTCATAATATTTAATCTCTCCATCTATATATCTTATGGATTCTTCATATTCTGAAAAAGTTGGTGCTATTAATAAGGTTTTCTTTGGCTTTAATGCAAGGACTACCTTAAAAATTATATCTGCTGCACCATTGCCACAAATAATATTATCTGCTAATGTAGATTCATGCTTAGCTATAGCTTGTCTTAGTTCTCTGCATAATGGATCAGGATAATTCATATAATTATCTAGATTGTTTACTATAGCTTCCTTTACTGAGTTTGGTAACCCAAAAGGATTTATATTAGCAGAAAAGTCTACAATTATCTTAATATTTCTTTCACTATATACATCTCCACCATGAACAAGTTTTTTCAAAATACTTACCTCCCAAATAACTTTTATTATAAATACTATTATGAACAAATATCACATTTAAGTAAATAAGGAACATGAAAATAAAAAACTTCCTAATATTGACGCTTGTCTGTATTAATGCTAGAATTTATAAGACAATTTAATATCAATAGGTGCTCATCTATAATATTTTGTAGATAGAGATAATAGGGAAATGGGTGAAAGTCCCATACGGTCCCGCCGCTGTAATGGAATAGTAGTAATCAAATATATCACTGTGAATAATGGGAAGATAGATTACTATTTTGACCCCTAAGTCAGAAGACCTGCCTATTGATACGAGACTATATAAAGTTACGGAGTATAACTTTGTATAATAGAATAGAGCTTCATCTCTATTTTGTTACGCCTTTTTATACTCTCAAAGGGCGATTTTTTTTGTTTAAAAAAGGGGGAGAATTAGATGAATAAAAAAGAAAAGAGCTTTTTATTACTATCTGTAATTATATCTATAACTTTTGGAATTGGTAAAAATACAAATGCTATGCATATAATGGAGGGGTATTTGCCACCTGCATATTGTATACTTTGGAGCGCATTATGCATTCCGTTCTTATTTCTAGGTTTGATTTCAATTAAAAGAACTATTAATGAACATAGAAAAACACTTCTAATTCTAGCTATGGTTGGCGCTTACTGTTTTACACTTTCTGCACTTAAAATACCTTCTGTGTCAGGTAGTAGCTCACATCCTACTGGTACTGGTCTTGGAGCTATATTATTTGGCCCTGCTGTAATGAGTGTTGTAGGCATAATAGTTTTATTATTTCAAGCAATATTACTTGCACATGGGGGATTGACAACTTTAGGCGCAAATACCTTTTCCATGGCAATTGCTGGTCCTATATTATCTTATATAATTTATAAAGTATCACTTAAAGCAAAAATTCCTAAGATGATTGCTATATTTTTAGCTGCATCTTTAGGAGACTTATTTACTTATTGTATTACCTCTATTCAGCTAGCACTTGCTTATCCATCGGAAGTTGGTGGATTTATGGCATCTTTAATTAATTTTATGAGTATATTTGCTATTACCCAAATTCCATTAGCTATCATTGAAGGAATCTTAACTGTTATTGTTATTATGGGACTTGAAAGTTATGCAAAATCTGAACTTAAGGAGCTTGGATATTTTAATAATGGAGGCATAAATTAATGGGCAAAAAAAAGACTGTTATAATATTACTCTTAATTTGTATTCTTATTGCTTCAGTACCATTAATATTAGTTAAAAATTCTGATTTTGCTGGTTCAGATTCCTTAGCTGAGGAATCTATATCTCAAATTAATCCTTCTTATAAAGCTTGGGCATCACCTATTTTAGAACCACCTGGTTCTGAAACCGAATCATTATTATTCAGTCTTCAAGCTGCTATTGGAGCCGGTATATTAGGTTATGGATTAGGTACTTTAAGAACTCGCGCAAAACTTACAAAGGAAAATAGAAATGATAACAATAGATAAATTAGCATATAATTCAAACTTACGCCATAAAGATCCAAGTCTAAAATCTTTTTTTGCTATAAGTATTCTTTTGATTTGTGTCATAGCTCGTTCAAATATTATATCTTTAGTTACATTAGTTTTAATGGGAGCTATTACTTTGCTTTATAATAATATTTCCTTAACTTATTATTTAAAACTTTTAACTGTTCCCTTTTTATTTTTATTACTAAGTTCAGTTGCAATAATATTTAATATTACTACTTATCCATTAGATTTATTTTCATTAGAATTTGGAAGTCATTATCTAGCTATAAGTAGTAATTCTCTATTTTTTACTATAAATTTAATCCTTACAGCTATTAGTTCTATATCTTGCTTATATCTTTTAACATTAACTACGCCCTTTACAGATCTACTTAGTGTTTTTAAAAAAATTCATTGCCCTTTTATCATAATAGAGCTAATGCTATTGATTTATAGATATATTTTTGTTCTGCTAGATATTGCATTAACTATTCAAACCTCGCAAAAATCTAGATTAGGTAATAAAAACTTTAAAACCTCACTATATAGTATGAGTCAAATGCTTTCTGTCCTACTAATTAGATCTTTTAAGAAAGCTTCCACTCTTTATGATTCAATGGAATCTCGATGCTATAATGGAGAAATTCATGTATTAAATGAAACTTACGAAATATGTACAAAAGATATTTTAGTTGTAATCTTAATTGAAGTATTTATTTTAGCACTTGCTATATTAGTATAAATTCAAGGAGTAACATATTATGGATAATGTTATTATAAAAGCTGAACATCTTTGTTATACCTATGAAGATGGCTCTAAAGCACTAGATGATGTTAATATTGAAATCACAAAAGGAGAAAAGATTGCAGTTATGGGTTCTAACGGATCAGGAAAATCTACTTTTTTTCTTTGTTTAAATGGAATACACAAACCTCAATCTGGAAGCTTATTCTTTAATAATTCACCTATAAACTATTCAAGAAAAGGTCTTATTGATTTGAGAAGTAAAGTTGGAATTGTATTTCAAGATCCAGATAACCAATTATTTTCTGCAAATATATTTCAAGAAATATCCTTTGGATTATTAAATTTAGGAATTAATGAAAAAGAGGCTCGCTTAAAGGTTGAAAGTATAATTGAAGATTTAGATATCTATCCTTTTCGTTTAAAACCAACTCATAATTTAAGTGGCGGACAAAAAAAGCAAGTGTCTATAGCTGATATTTTAGTTATGGAACCAGAAGTAGTTCTGTTAGATGAACCAGCTTCAGCTTTAGATCCTAAACATACTGATATGATTTATGGTATTATTAATAAATTAAGCGATAAGAGGATAACTGTTATAATTTCTACCCACGATGTTGATCATGCATTTAAATGGGCAGATACAATAGTCCTATTTCATGAAGGAACTATCTTAAAAAAAAGTACTCCAGAAGATATTTTTAAAGATAACGAACTTTTATTAAAAACAAATTTGAAAAAACCTGTGATTTTAGAATTGTTTGAAAGTCTGTGTAAGAAAAACCTCTTAGCTTCTTCTCTACCAGTGCCTAAAACATTAGAAACTCTTCAATCATATATTGAAAATATTAATTAACATAGGGAGGTAATTATGTCGCAAGTTTGCAAAAAAGGTCTTCTTGTTGTAAGTTTTGGAACAAGCTATAATTATACAAGAGAAAAAAATATTAAAGCAATTGAAGATGATATACACAATAACTATCCAGATTATAAAATATATCGAGCTTTTACAAGTAATATGATTATTAGAAAAGTATTTAAAAGAGATGGTATTAAAATTAATACTGTAGTTGAAGCTCTTAATACGATGAGAGAAGATGGTATAGAAGATTTATTAGTACAACCCACTCATATACTAAATGGTGTAGAAAATGATTTAATGATTGAAGCTTTACATAAATATAGACATTATTTTAATTCTATAAAGTTGGGCAATCCTCTTTTAACTACTCAAGAAGATTATATTAACCTAATTAATACTATATCTGAAGAATTTAGTTATATGAACCAAGATGCAGCACTTGTTTGTATGGGACACGGAACTACACATTATGTAAACACTACATATGCTGCTTTAGATTATATGTTTAAGGAAAAAGGATTTAACAATATATTTATAGGAACTGTAGAAGCCTATCCAGATTTTGATGTAATTTTAAAATCTATAAAAGCTTTTAATCCTAAGAAAATTATTCTTATGCCTCTTATGGTAGTTGCAGGAGATCACGCTATAAATGACATGGCTAGTACAGATGAGGATTCATGGAAAACTCAATTTGAAAATGAAGGTTTTTCTGTTAAATGTGTTCTAAAAGGCCTTGGCGAATATCCAAGTATCAGAAAAATTTATGTAGATCATGTTTCTCGTGCTAAAAATCTTTAATAACCAAAGAATAAATATTCTAAACCATATATATGGTAATATTCCAAACCATATATATGGTAATATTCTTCAGAATATGCTAAAATAATGCGAGTTCTAAAAACCTCACTTCAATAACACGTCATCTTATTTTAAATTTCTGGTAAACTTCTGGCTAAAAAAGCATAGCCAATCCTTAAAATATAAGTAAATTAACTAAAAACTTATAAAAAGGAAACTATGACTATGCTGAACAATCAAGAATATATTATATTTAATTCTTTGTTTTTAGAATTTCAAATTAGAACATGCTACTTTTTAACTCTTCAGTAAATAAATTTTTAATTTTTTCTTCTTCTTTATCAAAATTTAAAAATACTGATATTCTAAGCATATCATCATAACATCTTGCATTAAACTGAATTCTTGGAATAAATCCAAGCATTTCATTATTATTTTCTAAAATTAAATTTTTCATAAACTCGTCTTCATCTTTTTTAAATTTACCTTGAAAATTGAAAATTATGGACTTTTCTAAAGAGTGATTTTTCATAAGGTATTGTACTTTCTTATTTTCTAAGCTTTCTTTCCCAAATAAGAAATTAAAAAAGTTAATTCCATGTTTTGATGATATATTTACTTTATCTTTGGCTTTTTCCATAACTCCTCTATTATCTTTGTCATCTTCATATCCCAATATAGGTATTAAATCAATAAATTCCCCAATTGTATTAAAGTATGTTTTTTCTTTATATTTTCTTCCATACCCTATCATATATATTGGAACTTTAGAAATCCCAAAGTGCTTTTTACAAACTCGATTCACAAGTTCTAATGATACTGCTGAAGGATCAAATTCAGAGTTAGTCTTTTCCATACCACCTAAGTTTATATCATAATTAAACGCTGCTATTTTCGATGGCTCATATTCTGGAGATGTTTCTTCTATTTTTGATAAATACTTTTCAAATTCTTTTAGTTCAAAAGCATCTATTATTTCTTCTTCTGTAATAGATTGTGCTCCCCCTCTTACTTGCTCTACATAACGTTCATAACTCTCAATTTCTACATCATTAATATCTTGGCCACTTTCAAGAATATCGTAATATTCAAATATCTTTCTTGATATAATCTCACTACTCATGGCATCAAATATAGCATGCGAAAAAGGTAAAACTAAAAGGTAATCTTTTAAGTTTTCTCTTACCAATAACATTTTATATAAAAGAGAATTTTCTTTTTTATATCCTTTTATAAAATATTGTTCTATACTATCTTTTAAAAACTTACTGTTAAAATCTAATGCAAATTCAGATAAATCCACATAAGGTATTGAAAGTTTTTCTGGGACACTATATTCTTCCCAGAAATATTCTTCTTTTTCTTTTACTAATATACTTCTCAATAATCCTTGTTTTGAAACCAAATGTAATATTGCTTTTTCTAGAATATTCATATCTAAATAACGTTCAATTCTAATTGCAATACCAGATTTTTCTGAGTACTTTATATGAAATTCTTGACAAGGAGCAATCTCATATCTTTTTAATATGTCTTGTGTAAGTACAGCATCATTAAACTTAGATTCTTCTTGTTCCACTTTCTCCATTAACTCTTTACTTTTTTCTATTAAAAGTTCATTTTTTAAATTTATGCTTTCTGAAAATTGCATTGGATCCATTTGCATAGATATTTTTTCAGATAACTGCATCATAGATATAGCTCTTATATAATGAGGATATATGCTTTTATGCATTTTTTCTTTTATAAATTTAGTTATTTCATTTAACTCTACTGTTTTTGAATTATCTATAAATAAAACATAATATTCTTTTTCTTCAACATTATACTTTATAAATTTATTTCTAACTGTAAATTTATCTGTTATAGCTTTTGAAGCTTTCTCAACATCATTTATCAAGCCATTCTCATCGCCTAAAATTCCCAAGTATTCAGAAATCTTTTTTATACTTGAATATTGGAATATATCATTTATTTTCAAGCTCATTCCAATTTGCTCACATTTTAAGACAAATCTTATTGCTTTTAATGAGTCTCCTCCTAGCTCAAAAAAATCTTCATTTATTCCAACATTGCTTATTCCTAATACTTCTTTCAATATATTTGCAAGTTTTTCCTCTAATTCATTTCGAGGTGACTCAAAAGATATTTTTTCATTTACATTATTAGCTAATTTAGATAAAGCTTTTTTATCTATTTTTCCATTTGCATTTATTGGCATATCATCAATTTGTATAAAATATGCTGGAATCATATAATATGGTAATGTTTTTGATAAAAACTCTTTTAAATGCTGAACTTGTATTTTTTCATCCGAAACTATATATGTATAAATGCTTTTATCTTCATTTCCTGTTTCCTTTACTACAAGTGCAACTTCTTTTACTTTTTCATATTTTAGAATTTGACTTTCTATTTCCTCTAGTTCTATTCTAAATCCTCTGATTTTTACCTGATTATCTATTCTACCTAAAAACTCTATATTCCCATCTGGTAACCATCTTGCCAAATCTCCAGATTTATATATTCTTTCTCCATTTTCAAATGGATTTTCTACAAACTTCTCTTTTGTTAAAGATAAATTATTAACATATCCTCTTGCTAACCCAGTTCCTGAAATACAAAGTTCTCCTGGTATTCCAACTGGTTGTAAATTTTCATCTTTATCTAAAATATATATTTTAGAATTTGACACAGGTTTTCCTATTGGAATGTTTTCATACTTTCCATCCACAACGAAACTTGTTGTAACTACTGTATTTTCTGTAGGTCCATAATTGTTAATCAAATCATATTCTTTATTGAAATATTTCTTTAACTTATCTCCTCCAGCTAGAGCTTTTCTTAAACTTTTAAAATTACATTCTTCCATAAGTTGCTCACAAATTTGAGTTGGCAAAAAGCTTATAGTAATAGAATTATCATTATAAAATTGTTCTAATTTTTTTATATCCAATTTTATATTATTTTCAATTATATAAATAGTAGCTCCTGAAATGATGTAAGGGAACATTTCCCACACAGAAGCATCAAAACCAACCCCTGCATATTTTGTACTTCTATCATTTTCAGTTACTTGAAAATATTCATTATGCCAAAAACATAAATTAACTAAAGACCTATGTTCTATCATTACTCCTTTAGGATTACCTGTAGTTCCTGATGTATAAATTACATATGCTAAATCACTAGATTTAGCTAAAGATTTAGTATAATTTTCACTATATTCTTCTAAAATACCTCTACCTAGCTGACATTTATGTTTTTTAGCTACAATTTTATTGTCCACTTTTTTGTCAATTTCAAACAAGGCATCATATCTAAATTTAGTTAATTCATTTTCAATTGTATGTATTTTATCAGTAAACTTTACACTTTTCACTTCTTTAACATCTATAACTATATCTTCAAAGAAGCTTCTTGAAACAAAAAGTTCATTTGAGAAATCAGTTTTTGTTCTATAATTTAAATTTGAATGGGTATCCTTAAATTCTATTAACGATTCAATTAAATTTGATTTTAAATCCTGATCCATTACATCACCAATAAATAGAATTCCTTTTTCTCCTATCTTATCTACTACTTTATCTATTACTTTTCTTAAATAGTTATGTCCATGAAAACATTGTATTACACTATTTATAATTACAATATCAAAATTATCATCTTCAAGTTGATCTATCTCTCCTGCTTGAAGGCATGCTAATTTGATATTTGATATTTGTTCTTCTTTTACCCTCTTTTTATTTTTCTCTATAATATTATAAGAAAGGTCTGTCCCATAATACATATTTACTAATGGAGCTATTTTAAACATACTTAAACCTGATGCACAACCTACTTCTAACACTCTTACATTTTTATTCAAATATGGCTTAAGCTTTTTAAATATATTACTTGAGTATTCATCCATTTCTTCTCTGCTTAGATCTTCACCAGTGTAACTATTTTTCCATCCGCCACCTTCTATATCGTCATTTGCACTATCTGCTACCTGTTGCCAAAGTCGTGTATTCATTAACTCATTTTCTTCCTTTTCTTCAGCTTCATACACATTTTCTTTGTCTAAACATATATATGTATCAAATGTTTCACATTCCCACTGAAGTCTATTTAATACCCTTATATGTTCTGTGGTTGATAGCATTAGCTTTATTTTAGCATCATCAATTATATATTTTATTCTTTCCTCTGGATATTCTGGATCAATTGGAACATAAGCTCCTCCTGCTTTCAATATACCTAATATTGAAATAAGCATTTTTTCACTACTATCCATTAAGACACCTATTAAAAAATCAGACTTTTCATTTTCCTGTTTTTTAATATAATTGGCTAATCTATTTGACTTTTCATCTATTTCTTTATATGTAAATTCAATTCCTTTAAATACAACTGCAGCCTTATTAGGAGTTCTATTAACTTGCTCTATAAATAATTCATGAATTGTTTTATCTTTAGGATATAAATTCTCTATATTATTGAAATCAAATAATATTTTTTGTTTTTCTTCCTCTGTTACAATTCCTATATCCCTTATTTTTACTTCAGGATTTTCAATGATTTCAGATAAAACTTGTTTCATATGATCTTCTATATTTTTTATATCTTCTTTTTTATAAACAGTTTCATTGTAGCTAAGACGAATCTTTAACTTATCTCCTGGAACTACAATTATATTAAAGTCATAATTTATTTGTTCATATATATCAATATCAGCAACTTTAAATCCTAATAAATCTTTGTTTCCAAAGAAACTATTAATATCATCTTGTAAAGGATAATTTTCAAAACCTACTAAATGATTTATAAGATTATGCTTTAAATCTGTATTTGACTGTATTTCTGATAATGGAACATAATGATAACCAGTTGAGGAAGTTGATTCTTCATGAATTTTCTTTATTAATTCTATGAAATTCATTTCTTTATCACAATTTATTCTAACTGGAATGGTATTTACAAATAGTCCTACCATTTCTTCAATTCCTTTTATTTCAGGAGGTCTACCAGATACTACAGAACCAAATACAATATCTTTAGTATTATTATACTTTTGCAGAACTATCCCCCACAGTGATTGAAAAACAGTATTTACTGTTACTTTATTTTCTTTTGCAATTAATTTTAACTTATCTGTAAGGTTTTCTTCCATTTCAAATATATGCTCTTTTAATACATATTGTTTTTTGTCAACACTATTTGAAAAATTAGGAACTATAGTTTCTTTTTCAAGACCTTCAAGATACTTATTCCAATATTCAATTGCTTCCTCTTTATTTTGTTTATAGAACCATTGTATATAATCATTGTATGGATAAATTTCTTTCTCTTCTAAATCTTTATTTTCTTTTAGACTTACATATATTTGAAATAATTCTTTAAATACAATCCCTAAACACCATCCATCCATTATAATATGGTGAAAACTTAATGCTAAACTAAATGAATTAGAATCTTTCTTTATTACTGATATTCTTATAAGGGTATCTTTGGTTAGATTAAACCCTCGTTTAATATCAGCTTTTTTAAATTCTTCTATATAAGTCTTTTTTTCTTCTTCTTCTAGATTTGATATATCTTTAAAAGTTATATCTGAAGCTCTTTCTGCTAATACAACTTGCTTTGGTTTTTCAATCTTTTCATATACAATAGCTGTTCTTAAAATATCATATCTCTGAAGCAATATGTTAAAACTTTTTTGTAATACTTCTATATCGATATAACCATCTAAATTAAGCACAATTTGCTCAAAATACACGCTTGAGCTTTTATTATCCATAGCATGAAATAACATTCCCTCTTGCATTGGTGTTAATGAATATATTTTTTGAATTTTATTATTTTTTCTCAATTAATACATCTCCTTCTTCATATAAATTAATCAAATAAATCATTTATAAAATCTAGTTCTTCAATTGAAAGCATATCATCATCACCAAAATCACTTGGAGTTAATTCAACTGTATCTTTATCTAAACAATGAGCTAATATATTTTCTAAATTACTTATATAATTATTTGCAAAGATATTTATTGTTTCTTCATTGTATTCATTTTTATTGTAGCTAATCTCTAGTATCAATTTACCTTGTGATACTTTTCCATTTATCTCAATAGAATGTTCTTTTTCTAGTTTTTCGCTTATAGCTTGTCCTGTAGACATAGAAGAAATACTAAATATTGGTGAATCTTCTTGAATATCAAACTGTCCTAAATAATTGAAACATATCTCAACTTTTTTATTAAAATCATTTTCTTGTTTATTTTCAGCTTTTGTTAAGTACTTCAATATGCCATATCCTATTCCCTTATTAGGAACATTTCTTAAAGTTTCTTTTATTTTTTTTATTTGATATGCTATTTCTTCTGATTTTGACATATCAAATACTACAGGATACATTGATGTAAACCATCCTATTGTTCTTGTAATATCTATATCTTCTATTATTTCTTCTCTTCCATGGCCTTCTAAATTTATAAGTACATTATTTTTTCCTGTCCAATTCTTCACTGTGAAACATAAAGCAGTTATTAATATATCATTTATTTCTGTATTATAAGCCTTATTTACATCCCTCAATAACTGTTTAGTTTTTTCCTCTGTTAACGAAACTTGAACTACTTTATTGTCCAGCACCATATTTTTCTCTATGATTTTATCTTTTGGTAAAGGCTCAACATACATATTTTCTATAGATGTCCAATAGCTTATTTCTTTTAATGCTTTTTGACTATTTGCATAAAGTTCAAGCTTTTCAGCCCATTCTTTATAAGAATTTGTTTTCCTTGGAAATTTTATCTCTTCATTGCACAATTCCTGTTTATACCCTGAAGCTAAATCTTCCAATAGTATTCTCCATGATATTCCATCTACTACCATGTGATGAATACCAATTAGCAAATATTCTCCTTTATCTGTTTTGAAAATTTCTAATGCAAATAATGGGCCATTACTTAAGTTTATATTTTTATGTAGTTTATTTGCTTCTTCTTCCATTACTTGTTCAAAATTCAAATTATCTCTCAAATCTTTTTCTATAATGTCTATTTCAGTTTCTTCTATATGATTACAATACTGTAATACTCCATTTTCATCTTTTGTATATTTCATTCTTAGAACATCATGATGCTCAATTATCTTTTTAAACACTTTTTTAATAACATTTGGATCAAATTCATTTTCACTATATAGCATAACAGCTTGATTAAAATGGTTTATATCTTCTGTTTTCTGCTCTAAATACCATTTTTGTATTGGAGTTAGAGGTACTTGTCCACTTACAGTATCTTGCTTTATCTGTTTATTAACTACTTTTACTTTCTTAGATATTTCCTTTATTGTAGGATTTTTAAGCAAATCTTTTATTTCTATTTTTAAATTTATTGTGTTCATACGAGATACTATTTGTATTGCTTTTATTGAATCCCCTCCAAGATCAAAGAAATTATCATTAATCCCTATCCTACTTATTCCTAAAACTTCATTCCATAAGCTTACTAAATTTCTTTCTATTTCATTTGTAGCTTCTTCATAAGTTTTTCCTGTATTTATACTTCCATCTGGCATAGGAAGCACTTTTCTGTCCACTTTTCCATTACTTGTTATAGGCATTTTATCAATTTGTATGAAATATGAAGGGATCATATATATTGGTAATAAATCTCCTAGATATTTTCTTAATTCTGCTACAGTTAATTCTTCTTTTGCCACTATATATGCACAAAGATATTTATTTTTTCCTTCATCTTCCCTTGCTATAACAAAAACTTCTTCTATAGATTCATGTTTTAATAATTGATATTCTATTTCTCCAATTTCAATTCTATAGCCTCTTATTTTAACTTGATGGTCTTTTCTTCCTAAGAATTCCATATTGCCATCTTGCATCCATCTAGCCATATCCCCTGTTTTATATATCTTTTCATTTCCCTCTTGTACAAATGGATTTGCTATAAACCTTTCATTTGTCTGCTTTAAGTCATTTGCATAGCCTTCTGCAAGACATTCTCCTCCAATATACAAGTCTCCAGCTACTCCCATTG
>NZ_SULK01000040.1:0-11295 GCF_007115085.1 Clostridium sp. HBUAS56017
AATCAAATTTGCTTAAATATATAAAGTATTTCATATATTGATATGCTAGGATCAGTTTTTTTACTTTTTATGAATATTCTTTATAGTATGAATTTTTATCAATATATCTTAACTATAGATGTTTACTAACATTACTCATATTAAACTTATAAACCAAAAGTATCTCAAAATAGAAATTCTATTTTGAGATACCTCTTTAAACAACTTTATTTTTTTTAATAAATAGGGGATATAATCGCGATCCTATTAATTTTTCGTCTTTCTTAATTTCTATACCCTTATCTGCAATAACATTATCTAATACAGAATAATCGCCTATTACACTATTCTGCATAATTACACAATTTTTAAGTTTTACACCTTCACCTATATAAACTCGTCTTCCAATTACACAGTTCTCAACCTCACCTTTTACATAGCATCCATTTGCTATAATAGAATTTATTACATTGCTTGAACTAGTATAATGTGTTGGAGCTTCATCCTTTGTTTTAGTGAATATAGGCCTTTCTTCACTAAATATTTCCTTACTTATTCTCCTATTTAATAATGCCAAATTTGCATCATATAATGCTTTAAGTGAATTAATGCATTCCAAATGCCCAGTAAATTCATAAGCTCCTACTCTCAAATTTCTCAAATTGGCAGATATATAGCTTCTTACTTTTCTATACATTCCACTTCTTATACATTCATGAATTATATCTATAAATGTGCTGGTCTCCAAAACGTACATCTCCATGCTAATATTTACATTTTTACTATGGCCTACATTTTCCCCAATACTTATAACCTCCCCTAAATCTCCAAAATTTAGCACACTGCAATCATCAAAAGCATTTTGAGGCTCCTTAATATTTTTATATACCATAGTTACATCTTTTCCACTTTTTTTATGATAATCTATTACCTCTTCAAAATCTATATTGCAAATCATATATGATGGTGCAAGTAAAACATATTCTTTTCGACTGTATTTAAAGAATTCAATATTCTCAGAAAAGTTGTGAACATCTTCATATGATGGATCATAATCTCCAAAGTTGAATACTTTTAAACCATCTTTTTTTCTATTTAAGTCCCATGGCTTTCCATTTGTTAAATGATCAATTAGAGATCTCGACTTATTTTTTGTAAATATACCTATACAGTCAATTCCGGAATTTGTCATATTGGATAATACAAAATCAATAATTCTATATCTAGCTGCTATTGGAACTGATGCAAGAGGTCTGTTAACAACTAATTCCCCCATTTTACTCTCGTTTCCATCTAAATTTATTATTCCTAAACAATTATTCATATTTCTCTTCCCCCATACCTCATGTTAAGTTTATTTTCTAACATATACCTATATAAATAATGCAAAACTTTACACTATAACTTATACTATGTTACACAGCCTTATTACTTTCTATTATTGTACCCATCTTAACTTCTTCTTTTGCTGCTATTATTGCTATATCATCTTCTAGTCCAATCCTACAGTCTTTCCTGACTATAGCATTTGATCCAACTATAGCTTTCTCAATAATTACATTGTCACCTATCTTAGCATTAGTCATTATTACCGAATCTCTAATAATTGAATTCTTACCTACCTGCACACCTTGAAACAATACAGAATTTTCTACATCTCCATTAACAACACATCCTTCAACTATTAGCGAATTTTTAACCTTAGCCCCTTCACCAATGTATTGAGCTGGTCTTACTGGATTTACAGAATATATCTTCCACTCCTCATCATATAAATTCAATTCATTATCATCCTTTAATAAATCCATATTAGCTTCCCAAAGACTATCTATTGTTCCAACATCCTTCCAATATCCTTTAAATGGGTACGCCACCATCTTATTTCCGTCTCCTAACATGCTTGGAATTATATCCTTTCCGAAATCATTACTTGAATTCTTATTTATTTCATCTTCCTTTAAATACTTTTTTAGAGTTTTCCAATTAAAAATATAAATTCCCATAGATGCTAAATTACTTTTAGGATTTTCCGGTTTCTCTTCAAATTCGTAAATTGTCATATCTTCTCTAGTATTCATTATTCCAAATCTACTTGCTTCATCTTTCGGAACTTCTATTACTGCTATAGTTGCTTCTGCTTTTCTTTCTTTATGGAAATCTATCATTTTAGTATAATCCATTTTATAAATATGATCTCCTGAAAGAATTAAAATGTATTCAGGGTCAGCTCCATCCACAAATTCTATATTTTGATATATAGCATTAGCTGTTCCTTTATACCACTTACCACCTTTTTCTTCTTGATATGGTGGCAGAACCCTTACCCCACCATTCTTTCTATCCAAGTCCCATGGCTCACCAATTCCTATATGTGCATTTAATTCTAAAGGCTTATATTGTGTTAATACTCCAACTGTATATATTCCTGAATTGGCACAGTTACTTAATGGAAAATCAATAATTCTGTATTTTCCTCCGAATGGTACTGCTGGTTTTGCAAGTTTCTTTGTTAATACCCCTAACCTTGATCCTTGTCCTCCAGCTAATATCATTGCTACAATCTCATTTTTTCCCATGAATACATATCCCCTCTCTGTCACATAAATTCTCATTAATAAAAAAATCTATTATTTGCCTTTTAACACCTTAACACCATAACCATCAAGGGTTAAAATGTTGTTTATTCCTAAACCCTTATATTCTTTATTTTTATCTAATATATCAATATATGATCCTTCAATATTCACATTATCTAAAGTTATTCTTCTCTCACTTATATTTACAGCAACTATTATTCTCTCGCTTTCATAGCATCTTTCAAAAACACATACATCCAAATCTGCATTGTAGAATTTGAAATCACCCTTTTTTAATGCATTTTCGTTATTCCTTATTCCTATAATAACTTTATAAAAATCTATGATTTCTTTACTCTCTCTCCCCCACGGATAGGCTCTTCTATTTTCTGGATCCTTTCCTCCTTCAAGTCCAGCTTCATCACCATAATATATTAAAGGTACTCCTGGCAATGTCATTTGTAATGCTATTATTATTTTTAGTAATTCTATGCGCTTATCTAATACTGTAAATATTCTTTCTGTATCATGAGTACTAATAATGTTCATATTCCCATAAAAATTTTCTCTTGGATAATTTTCAAATAAAGACAACACCTTTTTTGCAAACTTGTCCGACTTTATATATCCCTTTACAAAATTTATTAGATTTTCTCTTAATGGATAATTAGTAACAGAATCAAGTTCTCTGCCATAAAGATATCTTCTGCGTTTGGAATAACTTATCTTATTGGATGCATCTTCCCATACCTCTCCAATAAGAACATTATCACTAGATACCTCATTCATTTTTTCTTTTATCATCCTAATAAATTCATCAGGAAGCTCATCTGCTACATCTAATCTCCACCCACTGGCTCCAAGGTCCATCCACTTTTTTATTATTGAATTATTTCCTTTAATTATATATTCAACATAACTTGGTTCCATCTCTTCAACATTAGGCTGGTTATCTACACCCCACCAACATTCATAACTTTGTGGATAATTAATAAACCTATACCAACTGTAATATGGTGAACTTGGTGATTGATATGCCCCCGTTGTTTCATAATTTCCAAACTTATTAAAATATTTACTATCAGCTCCTGTATGGCTAAAAACGCCATCAAGTATTATTCTTATCCCCATTTCTTTAGCTTTCGTGCATAAAACTTTAAAATCTTCATTTGTTCCAAACATCTCATCAACAATTTCATAATCCCCCGTATCATATTTATGGCAACTAGATGCTTTGAAAATGGGATTTAAATATATTATGCTTATACCTAATTTTCTAAGATAATCTAGCTTATTAATTACACCTTTTAAATTTCCTCCATAAAAATCCCATCTAATAATTCTTCCTGAACTATCTTTAATATACATGGGGGAATCATTCCAAGAACCATATATGAACGAGTTACTTTTAGAAGAAATTATTTTTCCCTCTTCATTTCCATTAAAAAATCTATCTACAAATATTTGATAAATAACTCCTTCTTTATACCAATTTGGCATTATACTTTTTTCGTAAACGGTAATTTGATATGGTATTGGATCATAATTGTATACTCTCCCTACTCCACCTAATCTTTCATCATTATTCCCATAATATAACCTACTGTATCCATCAATAATTACAAAGTAATACTCAATGATCCCAGTATAATTAGATGTATTTATTACAGCAGAATACTTGTATGAACCATTATTTAAATACTCTTTGTTCATACCTATATTTTTAATTGGTTCATTTCCTTTAAGTAATTCAACAGCTACTATAACATCTCTATCCATTTCTATTGATAGCTTTACCTTTTGCTGAATTTCAACAGCTCCAAATGGACTTCTAAATTTCATATTTTGAGAATCATGAATTATTCTTAATTCATCCATCAAAAATTACCCCTCCTTATAGATTCTTATAAATTACTTCTGATCCCCATATCCCTGTTGCATATTGCTCAATAGTTCTATCAGAAGAAAAGATTCCTGAATGGGCTATATTTTGACCACACATCTTCTGCCATCTTCTTTCATCCTTATAAAGCATATCAATCTTGTTTTGCGCTTTAACATATGAGTCAAAGTCTTTTAGCACAAAAAATTCATCATTATAGTTAACTAAATTTTCATATATACTTCTGAATCTATCTTTATCTGGGTTATATCTTCCACTTACTAAATCATCTACTACTCTCTTAACTCTAATGTCACTGTTATATATTTCTGAAGAATTGTATCCCCCACTTCTGTAATAGCTTAATACTTCATCAGCTGTTAATCCAAAAATAACAATATTCTCATCAGTTACTTCATCTTTGATTTCTATATTAGCGCCATCTAGAGTTGCAATTGTTACTGCCCCGTTCATCATGAACTTCATATTTGATGTCCCAGATGCCTCTTTAGTGGTAGTAGAAATTTGTTCACTTAAATCTGTCCCTGGTATTATTTGTTCTGCTAACGAAACATTATAATTTTCCATAAACACCACTTTGATTTTATTATTAACTCTTGGATCATTATTAATTGTTTTTGCTATAGAGTTAATTAATTCAATTGTATTTTTAGCCAAATAATATCCGGGTGCCGCTTTACCTGCAAATATGAAAGTCCTGGATTCAATATCTTTGTCTGGATTATCTATTAACGAATTATACAAATCCATTATCCTTAAGCAATTTAATATTTGTCTTTTATATGCATGTATCCTTTTAACTTGGACATCAAAAATAGAATAAGGATCAACCTCTATCTTCTGATTTTTTAATATTGTACTCGCCAGCCTCTTTTTATTTTCCAACTTAATTCGAGACAACTTTTCTAATACAGAATCATCACTTAAATATTTTTGAAAATTATTCAAATCCGTAGGATGTTTTATAAAACTATCTCCAATAGTATCCTTTAGGAGATTGGTAAGCTTAGGATTACTCTTTAATAGCCAACGTCTATGTGTAATTCCATTTGTTTTATTGTTAAACTTATTAGGATATAGATAATAAAAATTACTCATTTCCTTCTTTTTCAATATTTCTGTATGAAGCTTTGCTACTCCATTGACGCTATGACTCCCAACGATAGCTAGGTGAGCCATCTTAACCTGACCATCTGCTATTATAGACATATCAGATATCTTTTGCCATTGCCCCTGAAATCTATTCCAAAGCTCTTCGCAATATCTCTTATTTATCTCCTCAACTATCATATAGATCCTAGGAAGTAACGATTTAAACATATCTATAGGCCATTTTTCTAAAGCCTCTGCCAAAATAGTGTGATTTGTATAAGACACTGTATTAGTTGTAATTCTCCATGCCACATTCCAGTCTAAGCCCTCTTCATCTACTAATATTCTCATTATTTCTGGTATAGCTAGAGTTGGATGTGTATCATTTATATGAATTGCAATTTTCTCATCTAATTCCTCAATATTTCCACCATATTTTTTAAAATGTCTAATTATACTTTGAATTCCTGCTGATACAAAAAAGTATTGCTGCTTTAGCCTAAGTATTTTCCCTTTATAGAATGAATCTTCTGGATATAAAACTTGAGAAATTGATTCAATTGAATTTTTGTACTCTATAGCCTTTAAAAAATCTCCTCTACTAAAAGAAGAAAAATCAAATTCATTGGAAACTGCTTCCGCACTCCACAATCTTAATGTATTAACAACATCATTGTCATAACCAACTATCGGGGTATCATAAGGAATTGCTAATACTGGCTCATAATTTACATGAGTAAAAGTTAGATTATTATTTATGTAATCTACTTTTACTTCTCCTCCAAATTTAACTATTTCAGACTTGTTGGCTTTTCTCATTTCCCACGCATTTCCTTCCTTAAGCCAATCATCTGAAACCTCAACTTGTTTTCCATCTACAATTTTTTGTTCAAAAAATCCGTACTTATATCTAATTCCACACCCGTTTCCTGGTATATTTAGTGATGCCATTGAGTCTAGAAAACAGGCAGCTAATCTACCCAACCCTCCATTTCCCAGGCCTTGGTCATGCTCTAGGTTCTCTAATTCTTCCAGTGGTATGTTTAATTCACTCAAGGCTTCTTTACATATATCCCTTATTCCAAGATTTAATAAAGCATCACCTAGTAATCTCCCCATCAAAAATTCCATAGAAAAATAATATACCTGTTTCTGACCAGATTTATTATTTTTCTTATTAGTTTTAAGCCACATTCTAGAAACATAATCCCTAATAAGTCCTGCTAAAGCTTCGTACTTTTGTTGATTATTTCCTTCCTTCAAATCAATTCCGTGCAATTCTAAAAACTTATTTATATAGGCTAGCTTAAAACTTTTCTTATCTACTGATACCACTTCTCAATCCTCCTTATTGCATATAACAATTATCTATAACTTAATTCTCTATACATATTCAAATATTCCTCAGCAGACTTGCTCCAACTATTATCGGAACGCATTGCATGTCTTATAATTTTATTCCATTGCCTCTTGTCATAATAAATATTTATAGCATATTGTATTATGCTTAGCATTTCTTCCCCATTAAAATTTGCAAAACTAAATCCATTACCTGATTCATCATACTGATTATAAGGAGTAACAGTATCTCTCAATCCTCCTGTTTCCCTAACAATAGGTATGCTTCCGTATCTTAATGCAATAAGTTGTCCAAGTCCACATGGCTCAAATAGCGATGGCATTAAAAACATATCTGATGCTGCATATACCTTATGAGCTAAGGTATTATCAAATCTAATATTTGCTGATACTTTATCTCCATATCTGTAATCTAACCATTTGAAATAATCCTCAAAGTTCTTATCTCCTGTTCCAACTATAACAAGTTGTACATCTTGTTGTAATAATCTCTCCGCAATATATACTAGCAACTCAATGCCTTTCTGCTTAGTTAATCTAGTTATCATTCCTATCATTGGTGTATTTCTATTTTCATACAATCCCAACTCTCTTTGTAACTCTACTTTATTAGTTTGTTTATCCTTAAGAGTTGAAACATCATACTTTTTATATATATAATTATCAGTGGCTGGATTGAATTCTTCATAATCAATCCCATTTAGAATTCCTCTTAATGCACCCTCTCTACACCTAAGTAGTCCATCTAGTTTCTCTCCATAGTCAGGTGTTTTTATCTCATTAGCATAACTATAACTAACCGTACTAATTAGATCTGAATAGTTTAATCCTCCCTTCATAAAACTTACACCTTTATCAAATTCTAAACTTTTATTTTTATATGGTTCATAATCATATCCGAATAATTCAGGTAGTATTGTTTTATCGAAACATCCTTGAAATAAAATGTTATGAATTGAAAATACAGTTCTAATACTACTGTAAAATAAATCCTTACTATATTCTAATCTCAGCAATACTGGAATCATCCCTGTCTGCCAATCATTACAATGAATCACATCTGGCTGCCAATTAATTTGTTTGAGCATATTTAATACTGCTCTGTCAAAAAAAGCAAACCTTTCTCCATCATCATAAAAGCCATATAGCCCATCTCTATCAAAATAAGCTTCATTATCTATTAAATAATAAATTACGCCTTCATGATTATACTCAAATACTCCACAATACTGAGCTCTCCATCCTACATTCACCGTGTACCATTTGATAAATCTGATTTTCCCTTTAAGCTCCCAATTAATAGATCTATACTTTGGTATAACCACCCTAACATCAACACCCTTTTTAGCAAGCTCCTTTGGCAAAGCTCCTGCAACATCTCCAAGACCTCCGCTTTTTATAAAAGGATGTGCTTCTGAGGCTACAAATAAAATTTTCATAAATATTCTCTCCCACCTATCGCACTATTAAATTTCTTTTTCCTTAATAACTTCTACTTCCTTAATAAGTTCTTTCCCTTCATCAGCTAGCTCTTTCTCTATTTTTTTAATCTTCAAAATTAAAGTTGCCATTGGTGGTATTTTCACTTTTATTGAATATGGCTGATTATGAAAAGGCTCCTTTACTGCCTTTAATATTTCCCCCATAACTTGTCCTGACCCACCATACTTCTCATCATCCGTATTCATTATTTCTTCATATTCACCTAAAAATGGCACCCCGACTTTATAATCGTAATAAACATCCTGCTTAAAGTTATTTATAATTATTAAAGTGTCTTCAGCATCCCTACTTTTTCTCATAAATATTAGAATGCTCTGATCACTATTCCTTGGTTCTATCCATGTGAATCCATTATAATCATAATCTAATTGCCAAAATGCCTTATTGTTTAGGTATAATTTATTTAAATCCTTAAAGAACAAATGAGTTTTTTTGTAAATATCATCATCTTCCATAGAAATCCACTCTAACTCTTCATATTCCCTCCACTCTATATATTGTGCAAACTCACTACCCATGAAAGTTAACTTCTTACCTGGATGAGCCATCATATATGAACAAAACACCCTTACTCCAGCAAACTTATTCCACTTGTCTCCCCACATCTTATTAACTAAAGACTTTTTTCCATGAACTACTTCATCATGTGAAAGTGGTAAAATGAAGTTCTCTGAATAGTTGTACATCATTGAAAATGTAATATTTTTATGATGATGTTTTCTGTACAATGGATCTAATTGAATGTATTCTAGTACGTCATTCATCCATCCCATATTCCACTTAAAGTTAAATCCTAGTCCATCACTTTCTACAGGCTTACTTATATTAGGCCAAGCTGTAGATTCTTCTGCAATCATAAGTGCAGTTGGAAATTCCTTAAAGACTGCTTTGTTCAACTCCTTCAAAAATTCCATACCTTCTAGGTTTCCATTTCCACCATATTTATTAGGAACCCATTCTCCATGACTTTTTCCATAGTCTAAATACAAAATGCTAGATACTGCATCTACTCTTAACCCATCTACATGGAATTCTCTAAACCAGTATAAAGCATTTGATATTAAATAACTTTTTACTTCTGATCTTCCTAAATCAAAATTGCATGTACCCCATCCAGAGTTTTCTGCCCTCCAGTTTTCCTTATACTCATAAGTTGGTGTCCCATCAAACCTATATAATCCATGAGCATCCTTGCAAAAATGGCCTGGTACCCAATCTAAAATTACACCTATATCTGCTTTGTGTAGACTTTCAATCAATTTTTTAGCACCTTCCAAGCTTCCATATCTTGATGTTGGAGAATAATACCCTGTTCCTTGATATCCCCAGGACGCATCTAAAGGATGCTCTACTATTGGCATAATCTCTACATGTGTATACCCCATTTCTTTTACATAACTAGGTAAAATTTCGCTTAGCTCTTCATAGCTTAAAAAATCACCATTTTCTTTTCTTCTCCATGAACCTAGATGAATTTCATATATGTTTAACGGACTTTCATACACATTTATTTTCTTTTGCTTTGCCACCCATTTTCTATCATCCCATTTAAACTTTTCTGATTGATATATAATAGAAGCATTGTTTGGTCTTAATTCACTCTGTACAGCATACGGATCTGATTTGAACTCACTTCTTTCTCCTTTTTCATTTACAATACAATACTTATACCTTTCTCCTTCTTTAGCTTCTGGAAAGAATCCACTCCATAATCCATGTTCTGTAACCTTTTTTAACTCAAACTCATCTTTAACTTGAAAATTATTAAAATCACCTACTATATATACCTTTGAAGCGTTTGGTGCCCATGTGGTAAATCTTACTCCCTTAACTCTCATTTCTGTAGTAATATGTGAACCTAAAATGTCGTAAGACTCATAATTTTTTCCTTCATGAAATAAGTAAGTATTAAATTCAGTTAAATCATTCTTACACAACTTTCTTCCGTATTTCTCCATCCCCTCATCTTTCTTTTCATCTATTACTTTTCCTTTAATAGTTTCTATTTCCTTTGCCCTATCTTTCTCAAATTCTTTACTTTCATTATTTGAAGCAAAGTTTTTTTCAGATTTTTCTTTATTTATATTTACGTCTCTCTCCTCCATCTTTGACTTCTTTATTGCTGTTGATTTCTTTGCTGAAATCCTATTTGATTTCTTTGCCGAAGTTCCATTATTTCTAGAATTTTTAGATGAAGTTTTTTTAGTATTTTTCTTTTTTGTTTCATTAACTTGTAGCTCCAATTTTTCTGGTTTATAATTCCCTTGTTCAATACTATCTTTCTCTATTACCAATATTTTTGAAGCATTTTTTTGATTAGTATCACTTTTCAAAACTCAATCCCCCCTGAACTTATACCATTGTTATTGTAACGTTATAACAATTCCCAATTTAATACCATATATCTATATTACCAAATTTTAGAATATTTTTCATCTTTTTTTTAGTAATATTTATAAAAAAAGAAATTTATTCTTTTTTTGATTTTCTATCTCTCCTTAATTCTACTAATATGATAAGCAACAAATTGCTAGATCAATGTTAATAAGCATAGAAATAGTAATATGATAAGATCAGAATGTATAAATAAGCTTTCTAAAGAAAGATATAAAGATGTTTTAAATACAGTAAATAAACCAAAAGTTTGAAAATAGTTTTATTGAAAGGATTTAGTGAATAACTTATATCAATTGATGAAGTTAAAAATAGGATTTGTTAGATTTTTATGAATATAGATTAGATTTCTATGTGATTAAAATATCATTTAACTCGTTGTACAAAAAAAAAGGATAGTTTTCACTATCCTTTTCAACATACCTGGCAACGTCTTACTCTCCCACACAGTCTCCCATGCAGTACCATCAGCGCTGTAGAGCTTAACTT
>NZ_SULK01000041.1:0-567 GCF_007115085.1 Clostridium sp. HBUAS56017
AGGTTAAATGTAAATTCAACTAAAAATACACTTAACCTCATAATCCCTTTAAATGTTATTTATTTTTTGCTCTAAATAATTTCATCCTTCCGCAATTAAAGGTACTATTACTTTTTCTACCGCTTACCCACAAACTCTATCTATCTGATATTTAATACAAAACTCTTTAAATCTAATACTTTTTATATTACAATTCAAATATATCTTTATACAATTATCTAATGTCAAATCATAACTTTAGTAATCTATATTCTAAATTTTATTCTTTCATTATTTTCCCTTGACAATACTTGAATATCATCAACTCCAAAATTCTTGCAATTATTAATAATATTATAAAGTATAACTTTATTTTTACAATATAATTCAACATCAATTGTATCTGTACAGAACAAAGCAATTTCACAATTACTATTTATAAAATCATCGTACGTATCAACATTAGTTATTTCTGACTCATTCTTAAATGCTTTTATATCAGCAAATATTAAGTAATAATCTTTCAATTGTATACATCTAAAAAATTCTTGTCCATTTACTATGCTATTTTCAAAAATTGATGTATTA
>NZ_SULK01000041.1:639-10429 GCF_007115085.1 Clostridium sp. HBUAS56017
TTTATTGTTTCTGTCTTTATAAATAATTTCATCGTTTCTTATATTCCACACAAAATTATCTACTCCTGTTCCCTCAAATATCCTAAATAAAAAATTACTAAATTTATTTTTTAGTTTAAAATTTATACCTATCATATTTTACACCCAATTCTTTATCAAAAAGTAATATTCTAAATTAATTTATTATGGACATACTGCATTAGCTGGTATTGTCCACCATAAAGGAGGCAATAACGATGGAATCATTCGAACTCCTCTATAAATAAGATAGCCTCCTCCCCCCCAAAGCTTAATACTAGTTATCTCAGTATATAATACTTCCTTAAATGTAACTATCATTTTCTTTTTCAAAAAAAAGTGATCTATAAAAAATGTTGCAATATTATCATCATACTTTGAACAAACTTCTATTAACTCTGAATCGTGTAAATTGAAATCATCTAACTTATTAATAGTATTTTTATTTACTTTCACTATAATTTACCTCTTCTCTAATCAAAATATGCACTGACCCAAGGCTCCGGAACAAGCATGCCAGCCTCATAATGTATTGAATCCAAATGTTTTCCTCCCCATGAAATATCCATTACATGATAATGTGAGCCATTATTAAAATCCTCATCCCATTCAAATACAGGATATTTCGCTCCTATAGGCTTCCACATAAAAATTCTTCCATTTTTAGTTCCAGGTAATTCATTTAACTCACATCCCTTTGATTTAAAATCATATGGATTTGCAGTTTAACTGCCTTCCCATTTCCCATGTAAATGTCTTATCATCATAGGTTATTTGCATATATATATAATGATTATAGTTATTTTTAGTTTATATAAAAAGAAGGTTATACGTAATTCTGATGAAAATCCGCATAACCTTATAATTTTAATTAAACACTTTCTTTTATATTATTAATTTTCTAAAACATCTTCCATTACTTCACCTTTTGCTATTGCGTTAGGTCCATCGAATAATACAAATTTGCCTCCTTTCCTTAATAGATTATGTGGAGCTTGTTCAAACAAATATTTTAAATCTACATAATAATTAGAATTGTTACTAACTCTTCTAATTATTACCTCAACTGTCCATTTAGGTTGGACATCTCCTTCTTCTTCAAATTTAATTTGAGGATGAAATTTTAATCCATCTAAAGGTATTTCTGGCCATTCTATCTCATCTCCAAACCATTCTATGCTTGCTTGTACATACTCTTTATCCATAACTTGCCCCTATCCTTTCATTAATTTAATTCACCGACCTATAACCTAACATAACAGCATTAATATATGGCACAGTACTATTATATGAAGGCCCTATACCATCAAGGTACGGATTATAATACATGCCAGGCAATGCACTTTCAGGTACAGTCACTGCAATTACTTTATATCCATATGGATTAAGTTTTTTTCCAAACTTATTTCCATCTACTGCATTAGTTGCAAACCATTTTGTATCCATAATCCACTTCTTATCTGCTGCCATATTTGAAAATTTCCCAGATTTCATAAATTTATTATATTCAACATAATCCATTGCCCTAAATAATTCTACTGTTGGATTGTCTTTTCGCTTAGTCTTTTCATCAACCCGCGCCCCTGTTGATACACGACTTTTCGCATAATCTGAATAATCTTTATATACTTTATAGCCAACATAACCAGTCCAAATAACTGCTGCTCCTATTAAAACTGGTGTTGCTACAAGTGCACCAATACCTTCTCCTAGAGCTGCTAATCCAGAGAAAATTGCTCCTATCGCAAAATGTCCGCTCGGATCTGACGAACCAATTGGATTACTCTTACAATACGCAAACATATTATGCGATAACAATTCTCCCTTTACACCTGTAATTTCATCTGCATTTACAAACCTACCCCAGTCAGCATTATAATATCTACTCTGCAAATAATATAACCCTGTCTCAGTGTCATACCTATATCCCCTATATCTATAAGGATTCTTTACTCCTACTGTTGAAGCTAAAGATCCTGTTGTTGAAATTAATTTACCCCATGAGTCATATACATAATTTACTACTACTTTACCATCCTTATCATGTAACCCTATTATGTCTCCTTGAACATTTCTTATATAGTAATACTCTGCTCCATTAAGGTTCATACTTAACAAATTATTGCTACTATCATAAGTATAGTATATGTTATCTGTTCCATTACTTTCAAAGGTTACTCTATCCCCTAATAGATGATACTTTGTTGTTACTCCATTTACTGTCTTTTCTGTTCTTATTCCTGAGTCATTATACTTATAGTTTACATTTAAATTTGTTCCTGTTATTCCCTTTAACTGTCTTCCCATTTCCCATGTGAATTTCTTATCTCCATAGGTTAATGGGTTTCCTATTTGATCATAGGTTATTGCTTGTCCGTTAAAGGTGGTAAGCTTATCTTTCCAATTTGCATCTCCATAGCCATATGTAATTGTAGCTGTTATAGCTCCTAGTGCTCCTGATGTTAGTGCATATTCTTTCTTGTTTAGAATATTTCCACCAGCATCATAGGAATAAGCTATTGTTTTGTTTATAATCCCATTGTCTTCTCTTACTAATTCATTTAACTCATTATAGTAATATTTTATCACCTTTGTTCCATCGGTGACAGTCTCTATATTACCATTTTTATCATAGGTGTAGCTTAAAGTACTTCCGTTATTATTTATACTTGCTATTCTTGCACTGTCTGTAGATCCTGTTGTAGCATTTCCTTTTTCATAATTATAAGTAGTATTAAATTTAGCTGTTCCCATAGTAAAGTTTTTAGAAGTAACTCTTCCAAAGGAATCATAAATATAAGAAGTAATATTTGCCACATCTCTAGAATAATTTACTGCTGTTATTCTATTATCTTTATCAAAGGCATAATTTGTTACGTAACTTTTCCCATTTACTTTTTCAGTTAAGCTATTTTTATTGTTATTATCATCAAAACCAAACAGTGAATAGTTTCCGTTACTTTCTTCAACTTTTGTTAGCCTATTTGATATATCATAATTGTATCTATAAGTTATACCATTTACAAAGTCTTCATTTACCCCTAGATTTCCATCTGCATCAAATTTATAGTTATTTCTAGTAACAGCATTATATGACTTTCCTATTATATTGCCGTATTCATCATAATTATTAGTTACCTTCTGCCCATTTCCATAGGTAAAATCTAAAAGTTTTCCTGTTCTATCTTCATAGTGATTAGATATTAAAGGAACATTTCCTACTGATACATTTGTGTTATTACCTAAGGAATCATAACCAAAATTATAATCAAAACCATTATGCGTAACTTTGCTTATTCTATCATTTTTATATTCGTAAGAATTAGTTACCGTTTTACCATCTACTTGCTTTGAAACAGATTTTTCTCTGTTCATTGCATCATAGTTGTAAGTTGTAATTTTGCCGTTAGCATCTGTTGCACTATTCAATATTCCCTTTGTTTCGTCGTAATTATAGGAAGTCTTATTCCCAAAACTATCAGTCATGGAACTCATATAGTTTCCACTTTGAGTATAGTTTGCAGTAGCTCCAATAAAGGTCTTATCATTGCCAATTGTCGCACTAACTGGATTTCCATTACTGTCATACTTAAAGTTATATACTACATTTTCTGCAGTTGTACCTTTTGTTACATTATGCTTTGAATCATATTCATATTTGAATTCACTACTCTTTGGATCAACTGACTTTACAAGGTCATTATTAGCGTTGTATTCAAACTTACTCTTCTTTTTAGCATTATCTTCTACAGATATTAGGTTTCCTTTATCATCATAAGTATAACTGTTACCAAACTCCTCCTTATAGAGCTGTACTCCATCAAAAAATGCTGCATTAGAATTAAATAAATAACATAGATATATATGAATGTCACTATAGTCACTTTTAGCTTTTATAACACTATTAATATATTGCCAATCATCAATATCTCTATTAAAACTTATAGTTTCCCATTGTGGTTGGCCACCAGTTATAAATGCCACTTGCAGTGCAAATACTCCACTTGGTACTGAAGCTCCTTTAGCCCACGCACCTATATCATACGTATCTCCAGCAATTCCGCTTACATTTGTTGCTATTCCTATCCTTTTTAGTTTTTCTCTTTCCCCATTTATTTTCATTACCGTTGAGTTTAGGTACGAAGGATGATTTGGATCTGCTATAGTTTCAATTTTATCATACTCTCCGCAGCCATGGTTCACCCAGCCATCAGGAATAGTGCCATAACCATGCAAACATCCATTTTGAACCAAGTTCAATCTATTAGCTATAGAGCCTTCTTCCAATTGGAAATCATCAAAATACGACATTCCTTTTTCATCATCCATTTGAAATCTAAGTATTAGTGATGTGGCTTGTGCATCTGATGGAACTGTAAAAGTTACACTAAGCCTTGTCCAATCATTATTACCATTTATGTAATTGGACTGTATATCTTCAAAAATCCCTTTATTGTTTAAATAATGTGCTGATAAAGAAGCTCCTCGTTTATTTCCATTTGATATATTTACAGTTTTTACATAGGCTGAAAAAGTATATGTTTTCCCTTTTTCTATGCCTATTACTTGTTGAGCATACATCTTCATTAAGTTATCGCTTTTTGTGATTGCAAAACTTCTTTTTCCTGAATGCTTCTCTGTTGTTGCATATCCATAACTTCCTGATCCTCCAGTAGTATATCCTAACCAATCGCCATCTGCCTCACAACCTGAATTTACTACATAATTCATTACTGACTTTTGCATTTTTGACTCTGAAGTTAATTTGGTAGTATTGGTAGCATTTTCAAACTTATAATATTTTGCATTTCCTTCTGGATCCTTAGTACTTACAGTTTTTCCACTGTCATCAAATTGAAAAACGTCTGCTTTTCCTCTAACATCAGTAAAAGTAGTTGTATTATAACCATAACTTATATTTACTTCATTTCCCTCTGTTCCATTTGTTGCTTTTTCTTTTATCTTTGAAACCCTATAAGGACTAGCTCCGTAATACTCATAAGACATCTTATAACCAGAAAGATTTACTACATCTAATAATTTATTATCACCATCAAAGGTATAACTTGATCTTTCTCCATCTGGATAAGTTATAGATGTTAATTGACTACCATTATATCCATAAGTTGTTTTACTTGTCTTATCAGGTGCTACAATTTCACTTAATAATCCTTGTGAATTATAATTTAATGTTGTCACTCTATTTGCGCCATCAGTTACACTGGAAATTTTCCCATTAGTATAATTAATAGTTTCAACATTATTGTTTTTATCTGTTATGTTTATTAAGGCACCCGCTGAATTAAAATTAATCTTATTATTCTTCTTATCCTTTAATGTAAAAGAACTATCTGAATTTCTACAAAGCTCCGTATCTGCTAGAGTATCTGCTTTCATAGATGATGGATTGTCAGCCTTAAAATAATGCCTCGTTCCATCTTCATCTTCATAAACATAATATAATTTTCCTGAAATAGTAGTTCCATATACTTTTTGACTAAGGTTTAGTCTATACCCTTGTCCAAAGCCAATATTTTTTCCTCTTTCATTTTCGTTATATACGTGTGTTATAGAAACTGGAAGTCTATTTCCGCTCATCCCTATATCATTGTGAGTAAAAATTAAATTTCCATTATAATCATTAACATAACCAGTTCCTGCTCTACCAACATCTTGAGAATGATATGTCCAATAGCTTTCTAAGCCTGTATTGTTTATAAAAGAAAATCCAACTAAAGGTCTTGCACCCTTATAATCAGGATGAGTATTTGAGGATAAAAACTCTTGATAGTTACCACCACCACCGTTACTTCTTAGTATTAATCCAAAGTTATTTCCTGTTGTATACCAATCCTTTGCAATAGAAGTTATGTCCCAAGAAAAATTCTTCGGCATTGATCCACCTACATTTTGAAAATCTTCAGTCTTCCAATTATAGGCTGGTTGGTTATTCCAAGTTATACTTCTTGAATTCCAATCATTTAAAACTTTATATATATTTATTTGATTATAATTAGAATTATTAGTATATAAAGCTAGATACAATTTTGCATCAATTACCATATCTGCTGAAGTTATTTCAGAAGGCAATGTAACTTTTATAAAGCTTCTTGTTTCTCCATAATGACCATCACCTACTCTTAATAGCTGAGCACTATTTAAATTTTTATTTTTTAAATCATCTCTACTACATACAAAACTATCTTGAATTGCATTAACATCTTGTGATGAGGTAACAGGTGGATCAATTGTTACTGGATATACTCTATCCTCTGAATCTAGCCATTCCTTGCTTGGAATTAAAGTTAATATATATCCCTTTTTATCTTCTTCTAAAGATATTTTAATATCCTCACTAGATGCTCCTTCTTTATCTATCATAAATGGTGCCTTTAAGGAAAATACTTCTTTACTTTTATCATCTTCATCATAAAACTTAACTACATTTTCTTCTAATTTTGCAATAACATTCTTAGTATTAAGCCTAAAGGTAAATTCTGATTCATTAGTTTTATCCTTTAATATTATATTTTCTTTTAAATCATTACCTTGAAGTTCATACTCTAAATCAGTATTTTCAAATACATCTCTATAGGTTGCTGTAGACTGTATTTTGGGAACTGTTTTCTTTTTCTCATTTTCTTTTATAACATCTTTTATTTCTTCTTTTTCCTTTTCTGATTTTCCTGATAATTCTTTATCTTCATTTACTGTTTTACCTGCTTCTTGTTCAATTTCTTCATTTAATTCACTTTCATCTATTTTGCTTTTTTCTACTTTTGATTTATTAGCACCTTCAAGGGACCAAGATATTTTGTGCTTGTCCTTTTTGATTGATACTAACTTTTTAGAATTGGAATACTTACCAAACTTAAATTTTAAGTTGCTTTTCGTATTCTCTAAAGCATCATCACCATCGTCATTTCCATCCCCTAGACTATTATCTATCTCTTTCCACTCACCATTTTCTTGGTAGTGTACGGGCTCTGGATAGACTACAGCTTCCATAGTATTGTCTTCCTTTAAAAAATACTTTGTATTTTCTTCTCTCTTTTCTTCTATTTCCCCAATTATTTTAGAATACTTACTAACTTCAGTAGCATTTACTGACTCCTTATTTGTATTCTCATTATTAAAACTTTTAGCTAAAGCATTTGTTGGTATTATTTCTATAAGTAATGTAAATACCACCAGAAATGCTATTCCCCTTGCAAATCTCTTCATTTTTCCCCTCCTAGAATATATCTTAGTAAATAGAATACTATTTTTTCTCGTCGTATTATGTAATATTTTGCTTTAATCGTATTGTTTTTTAAAAAGATTTTCCGACATTCTATCCAATAATTGAATTTTATTCAAATAAATTGTACCAACCTTACTTTTAGCAAAACATATTTCAATAATCTTCTGATAAGATATTGGAGTCTAACCATTCCCCTAATAGTGATAAAACTCTTCTAAACTCGCATTTTATCGGCATATTCTTCAGAATATAAGAATATTACCATATTTATGGTTAAGAATATTGCCATATAATAATATTTTGATACATTTTATCCTATGTATTCTTTTAATATTTTAATTGGATTAAAATATTGTATAAAGGTTTTCTAAACATAATACGATAATTAGAATAAATATAAAATTTTAGTATTGGAGAGTTTATATGATGAATAAGACATGGGGCAAAAAACAAACTTCTAAATTTAAATTTAACAGCATTAGAATTAAACTAATTACTAGTTTGATTACAATTTGCATGATTCCATTAGTAGCACTTGGTATCACTTCGTATTTTAAGTCTAAAGCCATTTTACATGACAATTTAACAACTACAAGTACTCAAACACTTACTGAAATAAATAGTGGACTTACAGAGTACTTCAACAGGTTTACTAATATGACTTCTATATTAGCAAACAACCTTGAAGATGCAGAAAACAGTGGAAGCTCAAATGATATAACTAATATACTTAAAGCAACACAAAGCACCAATAAAGATATATCTTCAGTTTATTACGGAACTTCATCTGGTAAGTATAGTATGTATCCATTAGAAAAAATGCCAGATGGATATGACGCCACTCAACGTCCTTGGTATAAACAAGCTATAGAAAACAAAGGCAAAGCTATAATAACACCTCCATATAAAGGAGCTTCTACAGGAAAGCTAATGATTACAATTGCGAAAACAGTAGAGAAAAACGGTCAGGTAGTCGGCGTTATAGGAATGGATTGCACTTTAGATACGCTTTCAGATAAGATTGCTGAGAAAAAGATGGGTAATGCAGGCTATGCATTTATTACAGATTCGTCGGGAATTATAATAGCTCATCCTGATAAAGATACTATTAATACAGAATTATCTATTTGGAATCTAATGAAATCTGATAATAAAGGTTTTATTGAATATGAGTATCAAGGTAATCAGAAATTTGGAGTATTTCAAACTAATGAACTTACAGGTTGGAAATTAGTAGCAGTATTACCTGAATCAGAGCTAACAATTAATACAAAGTCTATATTAAATATGACATTCTTATTTATAGGTATTATTGGAGTAGTTTCCATAGCATTAGCCTTATTGTTGAGTAATGGAATAGCTCAAAATATAAAGAGACTAAAAGATGTTTTTGCAAAGGCATCAAATGGTGATTTAACTGTATCTATAGAAGCAACAACAAAAGATGAATTTAAGGATTTAGCAGATTCATTCAATTCCATGATTGATAATATATCAAAACTAATGAATAATGTTACAAATTCATCAAAAGAGGTTTTAGAAACATCCTCAAATCTCGCAAGTATGTCAGAAGAAGTAACTGCCTCTGTAGGAGAAGTAGCAAAAGCTATCGAAGAAGTGGCATTAGGAGCAACTAACCAAGCTCAAAGTGCTCAAAACGGATCAGAAGAGATGAACAAATTATCAGATAAGTTAGATAAAGTTGCTACAAGCTCAAAGGAAGTAGACGATCTTTCTATGAACACTAAAGAACTAGGATCCAAAGGGCTATCTATGATAGATACATTAATAGAAAAGTCAAATAAAACTAAGCTGGTAACTGCTGAAGTTAATGATATAGTTAATGATATGAACGAAAGCACTAAAAAAATAGATACTATATCAGAAACTATTTCACAAATAACAGAACAAACAAATCTTTTATCTTTAAATGCAAGTATAGAGTCTGCACGTGCAGGTGAAGCTGGAAAAGGATTTGCTGTTGTAGCAGAAGAAATAAGAAAACTAGCAGAACAATCTAGTCACTCAACAGAAGAAATAAGAGCAATTATAGCAAATATACAAGAGAAATCAAACAGTGCAGTTAACGCTATAAAGTTTACTAATAATGTAGTAAATGAGCAAGATTTAGCTGTAGGAGAAACTAAGAAAATATTTAGTGAAATCCTTGAATCCATCGAAACAGTTTTAAGTAAGGTAAAAGAAACAAAGCTATATATTGTTGAAATAGAAGGTAAAAAGAAAAATGTATTAGAGGAAATAGAAGGTATATCTTCTGTTTCTCAAGAAACAGCATCAGCAACTGAAGAAGTTACTGCATCTACAGAAGAAATATCTTCTGCAATGATTAAGTTCACAAACTTTGCAGAAGAACTTCAAACATTAGCAGAAAAACTAGAAACAGAAATACAAAAATTCACTATAGACTAATAAGTGAATATAATAAAGGGGCTGTATCAAAATAAATTTTGATAATAGCCGAAAATGCTAAAAGAGGATTCAGAATTTGAATCCTCTTTTTTGCGCATA
>NZ_SULK01000042.1:0-10179 GCF_007115085.1 Clostridium sp. HBUAS56017
AAGTTAAGCTCTACAGCGCTGATGGTACTGCATGGGAGACTGTGTGGGAGAGTAAGACGTTGCCAGGTATGTTGAAAAGGATAGTATTAACTATCCTTTTTTCGCGTTTAAGATAAAGAGTGGGGGAAACACAGTGAAAAAATTAAATCTAGTTAAAAAACCAAAGTTATTCTCTATAATAAAACATCGGGATAAAGAATTAACAAAAGATCAATTTATAAAAGATATTATAGCAGGAGTTATAGTTGCCGTTATTGCATTACCATTATCAGTAGCATTAGGGATATCATCAGGGGTTACACCTGAAAAGGGTCTTATAACTGCCATAGTAGCGAGTTTATTTATTTCATTATTTGGTGGAAGTAGGGTTCAGATAGGAGGGCCTACCGGTGCTTTTGTGGTTATAGTATATGGTATTATTGAAAAAAATGGAATTGATGGTTTGATAATATCCACATTAATGGCTGGAATTATATTAATATTATTTGGATTGTTACATTTAGGAAACTTAATAAAATATATACCGAAAACAGTAACAGCCGGGTTTACAGCAGGTATAGCTGTAACGTTATTTTCGACTCAAGTAAAAGATTTATTCGGACTTAATATAACTAATGTTCCATCTGAGTTTTTAAGTAAGTGGAAAGTTTATATAATGAATTTAGATACAATAAATATATGCGCATTAATCTTGGGAATAATATCCGTAATAGTAATTGTTGGAACATCTAAGGTTAGTAAGATAATTCCAGGGTCATTAGTGGCATTAATTACAATATCATTAGCAGCCACAATATTTAATCTGCCTGTAAATACAATAGGTAAACAATTTGGAGAAATTTCTTCGAATATACCTTTCCCAACATTGCCTAAGGTAGGAATGGAAAAGATAACATCATTAATTGTACCATCAATGACAATTGCCTTTTTAGCAGCTATAGAATCATTATTATCAGCAGTTGTAGCAGATGGAATGATTGAAAAGAGACATGATTCCAACACTGAATTGGTCGGGCAAGGTATAGCCAATATATTTTCAGCTATGTTTGGAGGCATTCCTGCAACTGGAGCTATTGCAAGGACTGCAGCTAATGTGAAAAATGGTGGACGTACGCCGGTGGCTGGAGTAGTAAGTGCTATTATTTTACTTATAATTATGGAAGTGTTAATGCCATTAATACAATATGTGCCTCTAACAGTTCTAGGTGGAATATTGGCAGTAGTATCATACAATATGTGTGGATTTAAGGAACTAAAAAGAATAACTTTTTCTAGTAAATGTAATATGATTGAAATGCTTTTAACCTTTATACTAACTGTAGTTTTTGATTTAGTTACAGCTATAATAGTATCTATGGTTGTACATTTTATATTTGAGAAGGTTATTAACAGAGAAAGTAATGAAATAAGTCAAATAGGTTGATGAATAAATATTATCCAAGAAGCACAGAGATTAGTCTCTGTGCTTTTTTAAATTAAAACAAGGAATAAATAGAAAAAAGATAAATAGAATTATTATGAATAGATTATAGAAATAGATAGGAGGAATTAATGACAGTAATCAATTATCCACTCGAAGCCAAAGTTGATGTACTACATAGGGTAATTAGAGCATTAAGATCAGTATAATAAAGATGCCAAAAAGGAGGGATTTTTAATGAAGGTATTATTAGCAGCTTCAGAAGCATATCCTTTGATAAGGTCAGGAAGTCTTGGGGATGCTATTGGAGCATTATCAAAGGAATTAGGAAAAAAGGATATTGATGTTAGAGTAGTTATTCCTAAATATAAGAATATAGATTTAAATATAAAAGATAAGCTAGAATTTGTTAAATGGTTTATGGTGAAGGTTGGTTGGCGCACTCAATACTGCGGATTATTTAAATATGATAGTGATAATGTAAAGTACTACCTTGTAGATAACGAGTACTATTTTAATAGAGATGATCTATATGGATATGATGATGATGATGAAAGATTTGCTTATTTTGATAAGACAATTTTGGAATTGATTAATGAATTAGATTGGAAACCAGATATTATTCATTGTAATGACTGGCAAACAGGAATGGTACCAGTAATGTTGAAGTATGATTACGCAAGTAGAGATGAATATAAAGATATAAAAACAGTATTTTCATTTCATAATATGATGTTTAAAGGAGTATTCTCACCAGAAATATTACCAGATCTATTTGATTATAATATGGAGCTATTTAATAATGGAAGCCTTGAGTTTTATGGAGGGGTAAGTTTCATGAAAGGAGGAATTAACTTTGCAGATAAAATTACAACTGTAAGTAGTACTTATGCTGATGAAGTTAAGACTCCACAATATGGTGAAAAATTAGATGGGCTATTAAGGGAGAAAGCATTCAATATCAAAGGAGTACTAAATGGGCTAGATTATAATGAATACGATCCAAGGAAAGATCCGTATATATATAAGGTTTTTGGGAACAATTCGATAAAAGATAAACAAATAAATAAATTAGAGTTGCAAAAGGATTTAACATTACCTGTTAATAAAGATATACCAATGTTAGGACTTGTATCAAAATTAAATAATCAAAAAGGTTTAGAGCTGATTATTAATATAGCTGATAAATTGCTTCAACACAATATTCAACTTGTAATACTAGGTACTGGAGATAGACAGTATGAAGAGCATTTTAAAGGATTACAAAGCAGATATAAGGATAAGGTATCCACTAATATTAAGTATGATAAAAAGCTAGCTCATAAGATATATGCAGGATGCGATATGTTATTAAAACCATCTCTTCTAGAACCATGTGGATCAGGACAATTAATAGCGTTAAGATATGGAACTATACCTATAGGAAGAGAGACTGGAGGGCTAAAGGATACTATATTACCATATAACAAGTACAATGGAAAAGGCAATGGATTTAGTTTCAGTAATTTCAATGCAAATGAACTATTGATGATAATTGAATATGCTTTAGATATATATCAAGATAAGGAGTGCTGGAAGTCTATAGTAGATCAGGCAATGAATTCAGATTATAGCTGGGAAAAGTCAGCAAGTGAATATAGTGAATTATATTGTCAAATCATCTAAGCATAGTCATAGGAGGGGATTAGTATGCTGACCTTAGATAAGGAGACATTTAAAAAGGCTTACGAAAACAAGTATAAGAATCTACATGGTGAAGAAATAGAGGAAGGAAATAATCAACAAAAATATGAAGCCTTGGGAAGCTTGATAAGAGATTATGTAATCAGGATATGGATGAATACTAATAAGAAATATAATATTTCTGGAGAGAAACAAGTGTATTACTTTTCTATGGAATTTTTACTAGGAAGGTTACTTGGAGATGTCCTAATGAATCTTGGAATTATGCAAGTGTGCAAGGAAGCCTTATTAGATTTTAATATTGATTTACGAGAATTAGAGGAGTTAGAACAAGATCAAGGCTTAGGTAATGGTGGATTAGGTAGATTGGCAGCGTGTTTTCTAGATTCGATGGCTTCGTTAAACATAGCTGGACATGGATGTGGAATTAGATATAAATATGGGTTCTTTGAACAGAAAATCATAAATGGTAAGCAGGTTGAAGTGTCAGATAATTGGCTAAGGGAAGGAAATGTATGGGAGAGAAGAAAACCAGATAAAAGTGAAATAGTAAAGTTTGGTGGTGAAGTAAAGGTTCAGGAGTTAAATGGAAATTTAACTTTCACTCATGTAAATTTTGAACCAGTGCTAGCAGTACCATATGATACCCCTATTGTAGGATATGAAAATGATGTAGCTAATACTCTAAGACTTTGGAGTGCTGAAACTGTATCCAACGAGTTTGACTATTCATCGTTTAGTAGAGGTGAATTTTTAAAAGCTATAGAGTATAAAAATTCAGTAGAAGCAATATCACAGGTATTGTATCCTGAGGATTCATTTTATGAAGGTAAAATATTAAGACTTAAGCAACAATATTTCTTTGTTTCAGCTGGCATGCAGAGCATAATAAGACATTTTAGAAAGCATGGAGGGAATATTTTATTACTAGATGAAAAAATAGCAGTTCATATTAATGATACTCATCCAACTCTAGCAATACCAGAACTTATGCGGATATTACTAGATGAAGAAGGCATTTCTTGGGATGAGGCTTGGAGAATAACAACAAATACAATATCTTATACGAATCATACAATTTTAGCAGAAGCATTAGAAAAGTGGCCTATAGAGATGTTTAAGCAGCTACTACCTAGAATATATATGATTGTTGAAGAAATTAATAAGAGATACTGTGAAGAACTTTGGAGTAAGTATATAGATCAATGGGATAAAATATCGCGTATGGCAATACTGGCAGATGGGCAAATAAGGATGGCTAATTTAGCTGTTGTAGGTAGTCATAGTGTTAATGGAGTGGCTAAACTTCATACAGATATATTGAAAAAAGAAGAAATGAGAGATTTATATTACTTATATCCAAATAAGTTTAATAATAAAACTAATGGAATCACTCACAGAAGATGGTTAATAAAGAGTAATACAGGACTTTCAAATCTTTTAATGGAGACTATAGGTGAAAGTTTCATAAAACATCCAACAGATCTGATTTATTTTGAAAAACATGCTCATGAAAAAGGGGTGCAAGAAGAACTTAATAGAGTTAAAAAGATAAATAAAGAAAAATTAGCAGATAGGATTTATAAAAAGAATGGTATAGTTATAGATCCAGCATCCATATTTGATGTTCAGGTAAAAAGGATTCATGCCTATAAAAGACAAACGCTAAACTGTTTAAGGATCATGGATTTATACAATCATTTAAGAGAAAATCCTAATCTAGAAATAGAGCCAAGAACATTTATTTTTGCAGGAAAGGCAGCACCTGGATATTATCTAGCTAAAAATATTATTGAATTGATAAATTGCATAGCTGATACGGTAAATAATGATCCAAGTGTTAATGATAAGATAAAAGTAGTGTTTATGAATAACTATAAAGTATCGTTAGCAGAAGAGATAATTCCAGCTACGGATGTAAGTGAGCAGATATCAACTACAACGAAAGAAGCATCAGGAACATCTAATATGAAATTCATGATGAATGGGGCGGTCACTATTGCAACTTTAGATGGAGCTAATATAGAGATAAGAGATGAAGTAGGAAATGATAATATTGTGATTTTTGGAATGACAGCTAGAGAAGTTTTGAATTATCTACAAAATGGTGGTTACTGTTCTATAGATATATGTAATGAGAACAAGAGGGTAAATAGAGTAGTTAATGATTTAATTAATGGTACTTATCATAAAGATAGAGATAGATTCAAAAGTATTTATGAAAATCTTATAACATATAATGATGAATTTTTCGTTCTTAAGGATTTTGAATCCTATGTAAAAGCCCAAAATAAAATAGATAACATGTATAAAAATATACACAAATGGCAAGAAATTTGTGGAATTAATATTGCACATTCTGGAGTATTTTCTTCTGACAGAACAATTCAGCAGTATGCTACAGGAATATGGGGTTCAGAATTAATCTATAAGAACTTGTAAGGAGGATTGATTTATGGAATATTGTTTTGCCTTTCATAATTCTCATATAAATCAGTATAGAAGTCCGTTTGGAGCGGTGGCTGTAGGAACTAATGTAAATTTAAAGATATTGGTGGATAAAGGTGTAGAAGCATATTTGAATTTGATAAATTTTATAGGTGAAGAAAGTGTAGTAAAGATGAGTTGGGAAGGAGATAGTGGAAATAGAACGTTATTTTCTACTAAATTGGATACATTAAATCTTATTGGAATGAATAGATATTATTTTTCATTAAAAAAGGATGATAAGTATTTTTTTTATGGAAATAATGAATCGGCTTTAGGAGGAGAAGGGCGTATATACTATGAAAATCCAATTCCATATCAAATAACAGTTTATGAAGAATCTTATATTCCAGAATGGTTTCAGGAGGGAATAATTTATCAAATATTTGCAGACAGGTTCTACAACGGAAATAAGGATGGGAAAATTAATAGTAGGAAAAAAAATAGTTTTATATATGGTAGCTGGAATGATGAACCTATGTATATAAGAGATAATAAAGGGAGTATTATAAGATGGGATTTTTATGGAGGTAATTTACGTGGTGTAATAGAAAAACTTCCATACTTGGAGGAGTTAGGAGTAACAATACTGTATTTTAATCCTATATTTGAGTCTGCTAGCAGTCATAAATATGATGTGGGCGATTATGAAAAGATAGATAGTATGCTTGGAGATGAAGATGATTTTAAGGAGTTATGTAGCAGGGCAGAAAAACATGGAATAAAAGTTATTTTGGATGGAGTATTTAGCCATATCGGCGCTGACAGCAAATATTTCAATAAGTTTGGAAATTATGAATCATTAGGAGCATACCAATCAAAAGAATCGCCTTATTATAGTTGGTTTAGATTTAAAGAATATCCAGATAGCTATGATTGTTGGTGGGGATTTGATAATCAGCCTAATGTAGATGAATTAAATCCATCTTATTTAAATTATATAGTAACAGGCAAAGAGTCTATAGTTTCAAAGTGGCTAAAATTAGGAGCTAGTGGATGGAGATTAGATGTAGCAGATGAATTGCCAGATGAGTTTATTAAATTATTGAAGAAAAGAATAAGAGAAGTAAATCCAGAAAGTATTTTAGTTGGCGAGGTGTGGGAAGATGCTTCAAATAAGATTAGCTATTCAGAAAGGCGTGAATACTTATTTGGAAGAGAATTAGATTCTGTTACTAATTATCCTTTTAGAGAAAGTATATTAAAGTATGCAAAAGGGGAGATAAATGGAGCAGAATTTATCAGTAGAGTTTATAGCTTGTATGAAAATTACCCTAGAGATAATTTTTATAATACTATGAATTTGTTAGGAAATCATGACACTCAACGACTATTTACAATTTTGGAAGAGGATATTTCTTTGTTAAGGTTTGCTATAGCAATTCAGATGACATTCCCAGGAGTACCATTAATTTATTATGGAGATGAGGTTGGTTTAATTGGAGGACTTGATCCAAGCAATAGAAAACCTTATCCTTGGGAAAAGGAAAATAAAGAAGTGTATGACATATATAGAAAGCTAATAATGTTAAGAAAGAGTAACGATATATTATTAAAAGGAGATTTTGATATATATCAAGGAGAAAATGATTTAGTTATTGTTAAAAGAATGTACAAAAATAAGAGTATATTAATTATATTAAACAATACAGAAGAAGATAAATATATACGTATTAAAGAGAACAATAATTATAAGTTAAGAGATATCATTTCGGGTGAGGTTTTAGTTGGGGATGATAAGAAAAAATATAATGTAAAAGTTAAAAAAAAGGGTTATAAAATATTGCAAGAAGATTAATAGCGCATAGGGAGCTCCATAGGAGCTTCTTTTTTTATTCAAGGCAAAAAAATATGTATATTATGGAAAAGCAAAACATATTGTATTAGAAGTAAAACATAGGAGAGGAGATATTGCTTGTGAGTAAAAAAGAGATTGTTGCGATGATATTAGCAGGAGGGCAAGGCTCTAGATTGGGGGTTCTAACTAGGGATATTGCTAAACCAGCAATTCCATTTGGTGGAAAGTATAGAATTATTGATTTTCCACTAAGTAATTGTTCTAATTCAGGAATTTATACTGTAGGAGTACTAACTCAATATAAGCCTTTAGAATTAAACACTCATATCGGCATAGGAAATCCATGGGATTTAGATAGGAGAGATGGAGGAGTTAGTATGTTGCCACCTTATCAAAAAGAGAAAGGAGGTAATTGGTATAAAGGGACAGCAAATGCTATATATCAAAATATTGAGTTCATAGATAGATATGATCCAGAGTATGTTCTAATTCTTTCGGGGGATCACATATACAAGATGGATTATTCTAAAATGCTTAATTTTCATAAAGTTAAGGAATCAGAAGCAACTATTTCAGTTATAGAAGTGCCAAAAGATGAGGCAAGTAGATTTGGAATAATGAATACTAGAGAGGATATGTCAGTTTATGAATTTGAAGAAAAACCAAGGAATCCAAAAGGAAATTTAGCATCTATGGGAATATACATTTTTAATTGGCAAGCTTTAAAAAGATATTTAAAAGAGGACGAAGTGGATAAGTTCTCCAGCAATGATTTTGGAAAGAATATAATCCCTAAAATGATAAATGGGGGAAGTCGAGTGGTTGCTTATCCTTTTGAAGGATATTGGAAAGATGTCGGAACAGTAGATAGCTTATGGGAAGCAAATATGGACTTGCTTTCAAAAGATAATAGATTAGATTTATATGATGAAGAATGGAAAATTTATTCAGTAAATTATAGCAGCCCAGCTCAATATATAGGAATAGATGGTGTTATAAGGAATTCACTTGTGGTAGAAGGGTGCTCTATAGATGGAGAAGTAAGTAATTCAGTAATATTTCAAGGTGTAACTATAGGAAAAAATTCAATTGTAATGGATTCGGTTATAATGCCAAATGTCAAGATAGGGGACAACGTAGTAATAAATAAGGCCATTATAGGTAGTGATACTATTATAAGAAGAGAGTGTAGAATAGGAAGTGGAGAGGAAATTGCGGTGATAGGAAGTAAAGAAGAGGTTAAATCGGGCAGTTTTGTTGAGGCATGTACTACCATTTAAGTTTTAGTCTATTATATAGGGGGATATACAAGTGAATAATTGTGTGGGAATAATCAATTTAGATGAAGATGAGAGTAAAATGGGAGAGTTAGTACGGAATAGACAATTGGCTGCAATACCTATAGCTGCAAGATACAGAATTATAGATTTTGTACTTTCTAATATGACAAACTCTGGTGTGGAATGTATAGGTATTTTTTCAAAAAATAAAGCTAGGGTTCTTATGGATCATTTAAAGAATGGAAGGCCTTGGGACTTACACAGAAAAAGAGATGGATTAAAAGTTTTCAATTTTGGATATGAAGATCCGGCCTTTGATGATGCTCATAATTTTTCAGAAAACATAGAGTTTATAAAATATAGCAGAAAAGAATATATTATTATGGCACCATCGTATATGGTATGTAATATTGATTATAATGAAGCATTAGAAGAACATAAGAAGACAGGTAATGATATAACTATGATATACAAGAATGTTGGTAACGCTGATAAATGTTTTATTGGATGTGAGGTTTTAAATATAGATGAAAGTGGAAAATTATTATCAGTAGGCGAAAATATAGGGAGAAAAAATAGTTCAAATATCAATATGGAAATGTATATAATGTCTACTGAATTGTTTATAGATATTGTGTTAGATAGTATAAGGAGTGGCATGTACAGAAAGATAAAACAGTTCATTAATTCAAATTTAGATATTTTAAATGTTAGATGTTTTAAGTTTAATGGATATTTGACGTGTATTAATTCTTTAAGTAGTTACTATACTTCAAATATGGATTTACTCAAAAAGAAAGTTAATGATGAATTGTTTTATGAAGGTAGGCCTATTTTTACTAAAACTAAAGATGAAGCTCCAACTCATTATGGGAGAGAATGTAACGTTAGAAACTCTATAATAGCAAATGGATGCTGTATAGAAGGAGAAGTTAGAAACTCAATTATAGGAAGAAGAGTATGTATAGCCAGAGGAGCAAAAATTGAAAGTTGTATAATATTACAAAATAGCATTATAGGAAAAGAAGGCAAGCTTAATAAGGTTATTGCAGATAAAGGAGCAGAGATAAAAGAAGAAGAAATTTATATAGGGTCAGAGTCATGTCCTATAGTTATAGAAAAGCTTAGAAAGTTTTGAGTAAATAATATAGCGAGGTAGATTACTTAATTATATGCTTCGCTATACTATTTCTAATAATAAAAGAAGTTTTCAGAGCATTATGATAAAAACTAATCCTAGTGTATCTCTATGAGCAATTTTATGTAAAAGACAGTATTAAGGAGTAATATAATAATCATTTATAAAAATGGAGGATGATAACAATGGTGATAAGAATATATATGGTAAGATAGAACTCGTCCTTAAGAGATGCAGCAACATTGTTTTAGATTAGCAATCAAGAAAAATGTTGACATGTGTTGAAAAAGGTGATAAGATAAGAAAGTCGCTTGAGGGCGACAAACAAAATGGTCTTTGAAAATTGAACAGATATAAATAAGTTAAAAACCAG
>NZ_SULK01000043.1:0-7928 GCF_007115085.1 Clostridium sp. HBUAS56017
GCTACATTTAGTAAGTAAAAATACTATTTTAAATATGGAAGAAATGGACAAGTATATAAGTGAAAATAATATAACAATATTATGGTTAACAGCTTCCTTATTTAATTTTATGTCAAATGAAAGACCGCATATGTTTAAGAATATAAGATGTTTATTAGTTGGTGGAGATAAGTTATCTATAAACCATATAAATAGGGTCATGAAAGAATGTAAAGATATAAAAATAATTAATGGATATGGACCAACAGAAAATACTACTTTTTCAACAACTTTCTTAATAGATAGAGAGTATCCTTCAAATATTCCTATAGGTAAGCCAATTAGTAATTCAAAGGTTTATATTATTAATAATAACAAGATACAACCTATAGGAGTATGTGGAGAGTTATGTGTTGCTGGAGACGGTTTAGCAAGAGGATATTTAAATAAACCTGAATTAACAAAAGAAAAGTTTGTAGACAACCCATTAGTAAAAGGGGAGAGAATTTATAAAACAGGTGACTTAGCTAGAATTTTGCCAGATGGTAATATAGAGTTTTTAGGAAGAATAGATTCTCAAGTGAAAATAAGAGGATTTAGAATAGAACTTGGCGAGGTTGAGAATGCAATTTTATCTAATAAAAAAGTAAAAGAAGTTGTTGTAGTTGTAAATGAAGACGATGAAAAGAAAATTTGTGGATATTATACAGGAGCAGAAATTGAAGAATTAGAATTAAGAACATATATTTCAAATAAACTTCCAAATTATATGATGCCATCTTTCCTTATGAGGTTAGAAAAGATGCCATTAACTCCAAATGGAAAAATAGATAAAAAAGCTTTACCTAAGGCAGAAGTAGAGATTAGTACAAACTATATAGAGCCAAGGAACCACATAGAAAAATCATTATCCGATATATGGAGTGAAATTATAGGTGTAAAAAAAATAGGGTTAAGAGATGATTTCTTTGAATTAGGAGGTCATTCACTAAAGGCTATAAATATAGTTTATAAAATTAATAAAGAATTTAATATAAATATTCAAGTACAGGATGTATTTGAAAAAACAACAATAGAAGCAATGGGGCTATATTTACAAGAATTACTCATATCTTCAAATGAGGCAGCTACTACTTTTGAAAATGGAGAAGAAGTGAATTTTAAAGAAATACAGAAAGCTGAAATAAAGTCACATTATGAAGTATCATTAGCTCAAAATATGATGTATATAATAAATCAAATTAATACAAGTAGCTATAACTATAATGTGCCAACTGCATATTTAGTTGAAGGAAAACTAGATAAAGAAAAGTTGGAAAATGTAGTTAGGCAACTAATAGATAGGCATGAAAGTTTAAGAACAAGGTTTACTGTTATAGACAATATAACTTACCAAGTAATAGATGAAAATGTAGATTTTAAAATAGAATATTTAAGATATAAAAAAGATTATGAAGATAATGAAGAAAGCATATTGGATATAGTTAGTAATTTTAAAAGGCTTTTCAATTTAAGGTTATCTCCATTAATTAGAGTAGTTTTATTGGAACTTAATGATAAGAGCATATTATTTATGGATATACATCATATAGTTGTAGATGGTGTTTCAATGAATATTATCATAAAGGAATTAGCTGAGCTTTATAATGGAAATAGCTTAGAGCCATTAAATTTACAATATAAAGACTTTTCAGAATGGCAAAATAAATTAATAAAAGCAGGAGAGATAGATAAGCAAAAGGATTTCTGGCTAAACTATCTAGACGAAAATATTGAAAAATTAGATTTACCAAGAGATTATGATAGCGAAGATAAATATTCATTTAAAGGTGGGGATATTAATATTAAGTTAGATCAAACAATTGTAACTAAAATAGATAAGTTTGTTAAGGAAATGCAGATAACAAAATTCATATTTATGTTTTCAGCAGTAAGCATACTATTGAACAAATATACTTTAAAAGAAAAAATAATTATATCAACACCAGTTTCAGGAAGAACAAATTCAGATCTTAATAATATAGTAGGCATGTTTGTAAATACATTACCAATTAAAATCAACATTACGGATTTTATGAATTTAAATGAATTTTTACATGATGTAAAATTACAACTTTTAAGTGTATTTGAAAATCAAGATTATCCAGTAGAAAGTTTAGTTGGAGAATTATCAAAACAAAGAAAACTTAATAATAATAGTTTGTTTGATGTAATATTCTCATATGAATATGATGATTTATCAGTAGAATCTATTGGAGATGCAAAAATTAAACCACTTGATTTGAAGACAAATGTATCTAAAAATGAGTTGACAATAGTGGCTTCAGAAGGAGAAGAATTAACAATATCATCTATATATGATTCATCTATTTTTAAAGAAGAGACAATAGATGAAATGTTAGCCAACTTAGAAAATATTATTATTCAAATGTTAGAACAATCACAAATGCCTATTAAGAATATAGGGCTTATTGATGATGAAAGTACTGAAGAAGGGCAAGATGATGAATTAGATGATTTATTATTTGATTTGTAATAATGAGATTAAAATACTTTAAGTAATAGGAGATAAAATGCATAATGCGTTTTATCTCATGTCCTTATATAAATAATATATAGTAATTAGTTATCTAAATTTAAGGGGGTAAAATAATGAGTGGCATTTCAAAAGAAATTAAAGCAAAAAAGTACTGGGGTAATACTACAGCTATTTGCAAAAATGTAACTAGCTTTAATAAAAAACTAAATATTTCTAATGAAAATTGTTATCATAGTAAGAATTTTATTATATCTGAAGATATGTCTAAAAGATTAGAGAAAGCATCAAGGGGGTCAGAATTAGCATTATACCTTTTTTTATTATCTATAACAGAAGCGGTGATTTATAAATATGACAATACTCAAATAAACATCTTATCATCAATTTATGAGAAGAAAAATAATGATGAAAAAGATAATGCTGTCATTATACCATTAGAGATTGAAAGGGATATAAGTTTCAGAGAATTGTTAATGAGGATCAAAGAAAGGGTATTAGAATGTTATAAAAATCAAAATTATCCTATAAAAAGGATAATAAAGGATCTTGGAAAAAATAGTGCTTTAGATATAAGCACTATAGGCTGCATATTAAGTAGCATACATAATATAGATAAGTTGAAGAAATTTCAATTACCGATTATTATAAATTTCTCAAAAAAAGGGTCTCTGATTACATTAGATATAATGTACAAAATTAAAGAGGAAGAATTTATTGAAAGTCTAGGAAATCAAATAGTTAGAGTTTTAGAACAGGTTTTGGGGAATGTTGATATTAAATTAAGAGAAATAGAAATACTTTCATTAGAAGAGAAAAGTCTAATACTTAATGATTTCAATGATACAAAAGCTATATATCCAAGAGATAAGAGCGTGCATGAATTATTTGAAGAAGTAGAGGCAAAATCAGGAGATAAGATTGCATTAATTTCAAATAATGAAGAAATATCATATAAAGAATTAAATAAAAGAGTAAACAGTATAGCAAATTTCTTAAGAAGAAAAGGTGTAAAGAGAGATACAATTGTAGGTATTGTATGTGATAGAAGTGTAGAAACAGTAATGGGGATTCTTGGTATAGTGAAATCAGGAGGAATATATTTACCTATAGATGAAGAATATCCTGAAGAAACAATAAATTATATGCTTAATGATAGTGAAAGTAAAATTGTAATAGCTAAAAAAGAGTTCATAAAAAATCACAATATTAATGAAATAGAATTTGTAGATATAGAATCAGAAGAAGTAAAAAATGAAAATGTAGAAAATCCAGAAGTAATAAGTAAGCCAGAAAGTTCAATTTATGTTATATATACATCAGGTAGTTCAGGAAAACCTAAAGGAGTAGAAATAACTAATTCAGGATTAATAAGATTAGTAAGAGATACTAATTATATTAAGTTTAAGGAAGATGACAAATTGCTTCAAGTGGGGTCATTATCTTTTGATGCTTCAGTTTTTCAAATATGGGCAGCATTGTTAAATGGAATAACATTATGTATAGAAGATAGGGGAATAATACTAGATGAAGACAGATTTGAAGAGTATGTAGTAGATAATAAAGTAACAATGATGTTATTGCCTACTGCGCTATTTAATAAAATTGCAGAAGAGAAGCTTAAATTATTTGATAAAGTAAGATATTTACTTGTTGGAGGTGATATCTTATCAATAAAACAAACAAGAAGTTTAAAAAAGATAAATAAGAATATTAAATTGATTAATGCATATGGCCCAACAGAAAACTCTGTAATATCTACAACTTATAATATTGAAGGAGATTTAGAGGGGGTAGATTCTATACCAATTGGAAAACCAATATCAAATTCAACAGCTTATATATTAGATGGTGATAATTCTATTTTGCCTATAGGAGTAGTAGGAGAGCTTTGTGTAGGAGGAGATGGAGTATCAAAGGGATATTTAAATAGAGAAGAGTTAACTAAGGAGAAATTTATAGAAAATCCCTATGTGCTAGGAGAAATAATATATAAAACTGGTGACCTTGCAAGATGGCTGCCAAATGGAAATATAGAGTTTTTAGGAAGAAAAGATTTTCAGGTTAAAGTAAGAGGTTTTAGAATTGAGCTTGGACAAATTGAAAATGTGATATTAAGTAATAAAAAAGTAAGAGAAGCAACTGTAGTAGTAATAGGTGAAGAGGAAAAGCAAATTTGTGCATACTATACTGGAGAGAATATTAATCCTGCAGAGCTAAAAACATATCTATCAAATAATCTCCCAGAGTACATGATACCAACTTATATTACAAATCTTAAGAAAATGCCTATAGGTAAAAATGGTAAGATAGATAGAAAATCATTACCAAAACCAGAAATAATAGAAGTGGACTATGTTTCGCCAAGAAATGAAGTAGAAGAAAAGATAGCTTCTGTATTGCAACAAGTATTTTGTTTAGAAAGAGTTGGGATAAACGAAAGATTTTTTGACCTTGGAGGAGACTCAATTAAGGCGATACAGATAGTATCAAGATTAAGAAAAGTTGGCATAAAACTTGATATAAACTACTTATTAAAAAATAGTACAATAGCGGAAATGTCTGTAATTGTGGATAGTATTAATAACAACTGTGAGCAAGGTATAGTAGAGGGAGAGATTATATTCACTCCAATACAAAAACAATATATAGAAAAGTATGGCTATGGTATGAATCATTTTAACCAGGCATTTATGTTATATAGTAAAGAAGGTTTTGATAGAGATATAGTAGATAAGGCAATAAGAAAAATCGTAGAACATCATGACGTACTACGATTAGTAGTAAGAGAAGAAGATGGAATTTTAAAGGGATATAATAGTGGAATACAAGACAAGCTTTATGAATTTGAAGTACAGGATTTAAGAGAAGATACTGAATATGAAATAACTATAGAGAAGGAAGCAAATAGAATACATTCATCTATGGATATAAAAAATGGACCGATGGTAAAAGCTGCACTATTTATAACGAAAAATGGATCGCATTTATTAATGGTAATACACCATATGGCAGTAGATGGTGTATCATGGAGAATTATAATTGAAGATTTTATATCCATATATAATTCAGAAAGTGAAGGAAAAGAAGCAATACTCCAAAAGAAGACAACGTCATTTAAGGAATGGTCAGAAAAACTCTACAATTATGCAAATGGTAGAAAAATGATAAATGAGTTAAAATACTGGTCAAACCTTGCAAAAGAAGAAGTTGAGAAAGTTATAAGAGATGATATTAAAGAAAAAGAAGATAAGATTATATATGATAGTTCCATTAATGTAAAATTAACAAAGGAATATACTCAAAAGCTATTAAAAGAAACTAATAAAGCATATAACACAGAAATAAATGATATACTTATTTCGGCATTAGGTATAGCCATAAAAAGATGGAAAAATATAAGTAAAGTTGCAATAAACATGGAAGGCCATGGTAGAGAAGAACTTATAGATGGAGTTGATATAACAAGGACCGTAGGATGGTTTACAAGTTGTTATCCTGTAGTACTTGATATAAAAGCAGATAATATATCTAGAATTATAAAAGAAACAAAGGAAAACCTAAGAAAAATTCCGAATAAGGGAATAGGTTATGGAATTATTAAATATCTAATGGAGCCTAAATATGAAGAATCTATAGATATTGATATAAACCAATCTGTAAGCTTCAATTATTTAGGGCAGTTTGATGAGGACATAAATGGTAGAGATAATTTGGAATACTCAAAATTAAGTTCAGGTAATGCAGTTAGTGATAACTTAATGTTAGAGTATGATATAAATATAAATAGTATTATTGAAGATGGAGAATTATTAATAGATGTAGGGTATATTACAAATGCCTTTAAGAAGGGGTCAATAGAAGAATTTGCAGAAATTTTAAAAGAGGGTCTAGAAGAAATAATAGATTATTGTGTAGATAAGAAGGAAGTAGAATATACTCCATCTGATTATGGAATAAATGAATGCACAATAGACGATGTTGAAAATATTAAAGAAAAAGTAAGAGAGCAACTGGGAAATGAGGTAAGGGTTCAAAAAATAAATAAATTAACTCCAATGCAAGAAGGTATGTTTTTTACATATTTAGAGAATAAAAAAACAACATCGTATATAGTCCAATTGGAAATGGATATTGAAGGGAAATTAGAATTAGAACTACTTAATAAAGCTTATAATATACTTCTAGAAAACTATAGCGTGTTAAGGACAGTAATAATAGATAGTGAAGCTCATCCATGTCAAGTAGTTACGGAAAATAGAAAGGCTAAAGTATGGGTTAAAGACTTTACATCACTAAGTTCAAAAGAAAAAGAGAGAAAATATGAAGAGTATAAGGCTGAAGAGATATCAAAGGGCTTTGATTTGAGTAAAGATATACTTTATAAAATCAGTATAGTAAAAATGCTAGAAAATGAGTATAAATTACTTATAACAAATCATCATATAGTAATTGATGGATGGTCAGTTCCAATATTAACAGAAGAATTTTTTAATATATATGAAAGCTTAAGAAGAGGCGAGAATATAAAGTTAAAGAGTAATGAAGATTTTGATGAGTATATAAAATGGCTATCAAAACAAGATAAAGCAGAAGGGGTAGAATATTGGGGAAATTATCTTAAGGGATATGAAAGTGAGATAAGATTACCAAAATTGACTGGCCAAACAAAAGAATATGAGCGTGGAACTAAAGAAATATATATAGAAAAAGATATTACTAAAAAAATAGAAGAAGTTACTGTAAAAAATGGAGTTACTTTAAGTACGGTAATTCAAACTTCATGGGGTATTTTATTGCAACAATATAGTAACGTCAATGATGTAGTATTTGGAACAGTAGTTTCAGGAAGACCAGAAAATCTAAATGGTGTAGAAAATATGGTTGGAATCTTTATAAACACAGTACCTGTAAGAATTAAGGACATGACAGGAAAAAGGATAAAAGAATCTATAAAAGAAGTTCAAAACATAAATAATGAAGGAAGAAAATATGAATATATACCATTGTACGAAGTTCAAAAAAATACTACAAAAAAACAACAATTAATTGACTCTTTATTTGTATTTGAAAATTATCCAGAGGAATATGGAAAAGATAATGATGATAAAGAATTCTGCATAAATGATTTTAAAGGAAGCGAACAAACAAGCTATGATTTAAATCTAATAGCTATGCCTGGAGAAAATATAAGTATTAAAATAATGTATAACAAGAAGGTATATGATAGTGATTTTATAGATAGACTTACTAAACAATTATTAATGATAATTACTCAAATAGGGAAAAATGAACAACTACTAGTAGAAGAAATACAAATTATTGATAATGAAGAAAAGCAAAAATTATTATATGAATTCAATGATACTTATACAGAATATCCAAGGAACAAAACAATTTGTGAATTGTTTGA
>NZ_SULK01000044.1:0-7794 GCF_007115085.1 Clostridium sp. HBUAS56017
AATTAAGAGAAGCTTATCAATGAACTTAAGTCATATGGAGAATCTTCTAGCTAGAAAAAGAGATGGCGATGAAGATGTATTTAAGAATATAGAAAAAAATAATGATAAAAATCCATTTTCAATTGAAATACCTGAGGAATTTCAAAATTATGAAGATTATCTTCTTAGTGAAGAAGAAGCAGAGGAATATCTTAATACAGAATTCCTTGGTATGAATTTATCAGGAAAGATATATTTTGGTGATGAGGCAAATGAAATACCACCTATCATATCGTATAGGAAAAATGGCAATGTGTATATATACTCACTTAGAGAGCTAATTGCTAAGGACATGTTTGGAAATGATATAGGTCCTACAGATGATGAGCTAGAGTTTTTTCAAAAGATTGACCCTAAATATTTAGGAAAGTATAAGCAATATAGTTATGAGCGTATATTTACTGATGAGATACCTGTTTCAACGGGGATTGTTGATGTAAGTGGACTGAGGGGGATAAGTAATGCTACTAAATATTCTAGTATAGATGAAGGATTAAACTTTTCTAGTAAAGCATTAGAACATATGGGTGAAAGCGCTAGACAAGTACCTGTTCAGACATTACAAGATGCTATTAGATATGGAGAGGGATTACCAGACCCTAGAGGTTCAAGTGCTACAATGTATTATACAACAATGAATATAAATGAGAAGTTGTACAACTTAGAAGTTTTGTACGATAAAGCAACCAATACAGTTTATCATTTTGAATATGCTAGAAAAGCTATGGGGAATTTACCTGCAATTAAGAAATAGGAGTGAATAATTATGACAGAAAAAGAAAGTTTATGGTATTTAATTAATGGATTGCTAAATGGTTCATATGCAATAAAGATATTCTGTAGTGAATTTACAAGAATTTATGATTTGGAAGTAGATTATGATGAGCTAAGTTCAGATGAAAATTATGAATTCGGTAAGTTATGTGAGATGACTGGTAGATTCTCAGATGATGAGGAAGAATTAAAGATTCCTAATATGTATTGCAGTGAAAATGAAATTAGAAATAAGGTAAAGTATATAGTTAATAAATTGAAATAGCGCTTACTTAATGCAAAAAAATAATAATTTAGATGCATAATATGTGTAAAAAGTTAATAGTAATATAAATCAATAAAGTTAATCTAGATTTATACTACATAATATTAATAATGCAGTGAAAAGATGAAATGAATCAGCTGAAATTTAAGTAGGCTGGTTCGTTATTTTTTGTAATAAAATAGTGGTTGATATTAGGAAAGGTGAGATCTACTTCTAAAGGATAATAAAGCAGGCTCTACCTCCAAAGGGGGGAACAGATAAAGTATTAAATCGTGCAAATAAAGTAAGCACAATGATTCAAAAGAGAAAGTTGCAAGAATTACAGAATTACGCTTATAATATTGTAAAAGAATTTGATAAGCCATATGATGATTTTAATTATGCAGTAAGGGAATTAGATAATGCTGATGATATAATTAAGAGAAGTTTATCAATGAACTTAAGTCATATGGAGAATCTTCTAGCTAGAAAAAGAGATGGCGATGGAGATGTATTTAAGGATATAGAAAAAAATAATGATAAAAATCCATTTTCAATTGAAATACCTGAGGAATTTCAAAATTATGAAGATTATCTTCTTAGTGAAGAAGAAGCAGAGAAATATCTTAATACAGAATTTCTTGGTATGAGTTTATCAGGAAAGATATATTTTGGTGATGAGGCAAATGAAATACCACCTATCATATCGTATAGGAAGAATGGGAATGTGTATATATACTCACTTAGAGAGTTAATTGCTAAGGACATGTTTGGAAATGATATAGTTCCTACAGATGAGGAGCTAGAGTTTTTTCAAAAGATTGACCCTAAATATTTAGGAAAGTATAAGCAATATAGTTATGAGCGTATATTTACTGATGAGATACCTGTTTCAATTGGTATTGTTGATGTAAGTGGGCTGAGGGGGATAGGTAACCCTACTGGCAGATTAAGCATGGCAGGAAAGATTCACCCAGTTTCAGGTGTTAAATTTGATAACAATGGATTTCCAATTTTTAAGTCAGAATATAATATAAATCTTGCACCTGCAGATTATTTAAAATCTAGGGGAACACATTTTGATAGGGCAAGCAAATCATTATATAACGAAATTCAAAATAATTCTGATTTAGCTAGTAAATTTACTCAACAGGAAATTGAAATTTTTAAAGAAGGTGGAGTTCCTAAAAGATTTACATGGCATCATAATCAAGAACCAGGATTAATGCAATTAGTTGATAGAAATACTCATAAGAAAACTGGGCACGATGGTGGGTTTAGTATATGGGGACCGGGAAATAAATAAGGAGGAATAGTAATGAATAACAATCTAAGATGGATATGTGAAAATGATAATATTGGAGTGGAAATTATCTCAAAGGTAGAAAATACTTTTGGCGTAAAGTTTCCGAAAGATTATATTGAAATAGTAATGAAGAATGATGGGGGCTATCCTAAGCCAAACAGATTCAATTTGAATGGCAATGGGGAAGTATTTAATAATCTATTGAGCTTTGATGAAGAAGACTGCAGTAATATGATAGAAACTTATAATGATGTAAATGATAGATTATTAGAAAAAATAATTCCATTTGCAGAAGATCCTTTTGGAAATTTAATATGTTTTGATTATAGGAACAATGAACAACCAACAGTAGTATTCTGGGAACATGAAAAGGCGTTTAATAATAAAGAAAATGCTATTAGTTTTATCTGTAATACATTTTCAGATTTGTTGAATATGTTACATGAATCAGAAGAATTATAGTTTAAAATTTACAGTAAATATACTTGCTACAAAAAACGAATGTAAGTGGCTGTATAACAATTAAGTAATAAGTATTATAATGTAGTAAGATAAGCTTTAAATGAATCAGCTGAAACAAAGTAGGCTGGTTCATTATTTTTTTAGAAGTTAATATAGGCTATAAATACATCGTTCAAAAGAACTATATTAAAAGCGACGATAACACATTAGAAAAGTAGAGAACCCAAATCTTTGATTTGGTGTGAATCACTTTCACAAAATGCAAGAGAGATTTAAAAGACTGTGAACAAGAGTGACATTAAATTTTAAAAGTATTGAGTACAGGCTAAAGTTACTGGTTCAGTAGAAAATGATAGATGATTAAAATCTTTTCAGCGATTCTTTAAGTGTAAGCATATGATAAAGGATTTGGTAAAGATAATAAGCTGTCTAGGATAAATGGAAGAGATGTATATAGGGATAGTAAAACAGGAAATTTATATGCAGTTGATTCACAACATGGTAGAATTGAAATGTTAAATGCTAAAGGGAAACATAAAAGTGAAGTGAATTTTGATCTCGAGCAAACAAAGCCGGCTAATACTTCAGGAGAACATAATCTTAAGATGAAGTGAAGGATGATGGAATATGGAAAAACTATTAAATGATTTAATAAAAAAAATATATGTAAACAAGGATTATGAATATTTTAAAAATAAATGTAGAGAGAGCGTAGAGTTTGATAAGGAATTTAATACAAAAGTTGAACGATATGTTAGAAATATAACAGAAGAAAACATAGAAGGTTTTCCATCTCAAAGATGGTACTTTAAATTTGATAGCTATGAAAATGGTCTATTTAAAGTATCATATCGTACATTACTACAAATATTAAAGATTAGTTCTATTTTTTATATACAACACGAATTTGAGGTAGAAAACTATGATAACAATAAGATATATCCTGTGTTAGATGGATTTGGAACAGAGCCTTATGTCAAAAATCAAGCTAATTTATATGAAATTATAGAAGAATACTTGGAGAAAAAAGGATATACAGAAATAGATTATTCACAATTTAATGAGATAGTGCTCAATGTAGAAAATGATTCTGTTAATATGATGAATGGAGAAAAGTATTCAGTGGAAGATTTGATTTTTAATGATATGTTGGATATTCAGGATAGCAGTAACTAAAGGCACTAAAATAGATGGATAAGTTATAATAGTATTAATAAAAAAATATATATTAGGTTAATACAAAAATGCAATTGTAAGGAAGTTGAAGTAAGAATATGAATATAGAAAATAGTGTAAAGGATACATTTGAGTTGATAAAAAAAATAAATAAGAAAATGAATAATTCTATTATTTCAGATGAAGAAGAAAAAGAGCAGGAGGAAAATATAAAAGAAATATCAGAAATAACAAATAGATTTAAGGTAATCTTAGAAAATATAGATAGATTAGATAAAGAGAATAGTCAAGAAATATTAAGTCAATTTATACAACTTCACTTAGCTATAGGAGATATAGAATGGCAGTATGACCAATTACATGAAATAATAAGAAAAGCAATAGAGAGTATAGAGTGTAAAAATGTAATGAGTGACAATAAGTAAATATCTAATTGAGATTTGTGAAGAGTATATAAAAAAACATGAAGAAGAAAAAGCAACTATATATGAATGCTTAGATAAAATAAATTTAGGTTTATAATTTAAGAAAAGAGTTTATCGGAAAATGATATGCTCTTTTTTCAATTGAAATACCTGAGGAATTTCAAGATTATGAAGATTATCTTCTTAGTGAAGAAGAAGCAAAGAAATATCTTAATACAGAATTTCTTGGTATGAGTTTATCAGGAAAGATATATTTTGGTGATGAGGCAAATGAAATACCACCTATCATATCGTATAGGAAAAATGGGAATGTGTATATATACTCACTTAGAGAGCTAATTGTTAAGGACATGTTTGGAAATGATATAGGTCTTACAGATGATGAGCTAGAGTTTTTTCAAAAGATTGACCCTAAATATTTAGGAAAGTATAAGCAATATAGCTATGAGCGTATATTTACTGATGAGATACCTGTTTTAAAGGGGATTGTTGATGTAAGTGGACTGAGGGGGATAAGTAATGCTACAATTTGGGAGGATATTGTTGGAACAGCTAGAAATATGCCGGGAACAGAAATACCTGCAACATTCCAAGTGAAATTAAGGGAAGGTATCTCATATACTAATTCAACAACAGGTTCAAATGTCTTGTGGACAAATGCAAATGCAACTGAACATATGGGTGAGTATGTTTCTAGATTTGGAACAGAGAGTGAGAGTATTGGTATTAGAAGTCAAGAAATGTTAGAAAGTTATTCAGCTTCTCTAAATGAAGCTATGGCAGACCTTGCAAAAAAAGCCCCTGGAAGATACTTTGAAACATATGGAAACTGGGAGCTAGGAATAAATACAGAAACAGGCGTTGTATATCATGCAAAAATGCTAAAGTAAAGAGGTGAATTAGAGTGAAAATTAAAGAGACAGATTTTAAAATTAGTTATTCAAGACATATTGAAAGTATGGGTAAAGGGTTAGTACTGTTTAAAGTTAAAGCAGATAAAAAAGCAATTGGACAAAACTATCATTGTTTTTATGAAGATAAGAAAAAACCACCTTTGGATATAGCTATTAATCCTAAAAATAATTTGATTGAGTACGTAAGCTTTTTTGCTCAAGATGAAAAAATTAAACAAACTAGCGTGAACTTAAATATTAAATTTATTAATAAGAATATTGAATTTTATGGTTTTGATATGGATTTAAACTACCCAGAAGAAAGATGTATGAAAAATTTCAAGTTGCATTTCGATAAAGGGAATATATATTTATTAAGTTCAGAACAGTTAGATGATTTAATTGGATATGAAGTCAATCATAACAACTATATTCTTTTTGATAAAAATAATACTTTTTATGGTTTGTTATTTAGTGATATTACTGATGCTGAAATAAATGAAATGAAACAATCAGAGGTTTTATAGTTACAATGATTAAATTATAAAATATTAGAAATTGTCTAGAAGCAACTAGTATATATCTATGACAAAAACTAAATGCAGTTATTAATAGCTTACTATAAAATAATTATATATACTATAGGAGTACAGTGTTTATTCTATCAATTAACTTTACAGCTAAAATGAAAGAGAATAATACACCCATAATTGTAATAATGCAGTGAAAATATGAAATGAATCAGCTGAAATTAATTAGGTTGGTTCATTATTTTTTAGTGTCAATATATGTGATAAATACATAATTCAAAAGAATTATAGTGAAACCCAAGGATAAGGCATTAGAAAACCAGTCTGATAATAGAGGTTCAGGTTCAAGGCCATCAACTAAGACCATATCCTGACGGAACTAAGGTAAAATATAAGATAACTGGTGATGATTAGAAAATGAAAAATATGAGGTGTAAAATGAGTAATATAAATAATAATTTATGGGAAGAATTAAATAAAATGTTTAGTGATTCTAGTAAAAGCATAAAATTAAATAAAAATAAAACTAATGATGGGCAGAATACACTAGATATTCTAAAAATAACATCAAAATCAGCTCTTGGCTCAATTTTATTTAATACGTCTGGAATTACTGTTGACAATTGGATTAGAGTACTAGGTTCAGAAAATCAAGAAAATAGAGGAATACTTTCATATAATAAAATAGATGAAAATGGAGCTAGTAATGCTATTGAAAAGATGTTAATAGTTGCAGATGATGTTGTTGGTGGGGTATTTGCATTAAATGCTGGAAAGTTTCCAGATGAAATAGGAGCTGTGTGATATTTTGCTCCAGACACATTAAAGTGGGAATCATTAGAGATGAAATATGCTGAATTTATTTCTTGGATTGCAATGGGAAATACAGATGAATTTTATAGTACGTTAAGGTGGAATAAATGGAAGGATGATGTTGGTAATTTAACTTTTGATGAAGCTATATTAATATATCCTTTCCTATGGTCAGAAGAGGTCCAAATAGAAAAAGCAGCTAAAAAAACAGTACCTGCTGAAGAACTTCTAAATATAAATCAGGAATATAGTAAGAAATTCAAGCTTAGCTAGAAGTTGCTACATCATTATAAAATAACTTAAGACTTAAAATTAAGGTTAATGTTTCAGTAATGTGGCATTAATCTTTTTTAGCTCAAAGATATTTAACTGATGTATGATCATTATTTGTTGGAGCTGGAGAAATAAAAGAATTATCTATTAGGTGGAGAAAAGATAATGTCTTATCAGAAAAGATGATAAAAAATATCTTTGCAATAGGATTTAATAAATACAGAAATTGTACAGACGAAATAGACTATTTGGGTCTTGCTATTCACCTTTGTACTGATGGCGATATAGTCTTTAGATGGGGGTATTCGTCAGGAGAGGCGGAAATAGCCCTAGTATTTAGCAGAGATGTGTTAACAATTCATAACAATTAAATGGATATTTTTAACTTAAACAGAAAATTTGTATTATAATAAAAGTAATATTATTGCATTCATTGTAATAATGAATGTAGGTAACTGTAACTAAATATATATTATAACAATTATAAAATTAATGTTTATAATTAAAAAGTACCCTATAGGTTGGACAGATAAAAAGTCAACCTGTAGGGTACTTTTGTTTAAATCTAAATTGTTTGCTTTTAAGTTCATTAATTTTTTCATAATCAGGTACATATAAGAGATTGTAGAGGAAAGGCGATTTATAGAAAAATATGGGGAAAGTAGAAGAAAATTATTTAATTTTATAGTATACTTATATGTGCATTGCTATAAATGTGGAATTATGTGAAATAAAAACCACTATAGAGAATGTTTAGAAAAGAGTAATTTATATTTAGTGTGAGAGCAAGCTAATTATATATGGGAGGAAGTAAGTTGGATGCAAAGGATGAAATTATAAATGAGTCTAGGAAATATGA
>NZ_SULK01000045.1:0-5510 GCF_007115085.1 Clostridium sp. HBUAS56017
TAATCTACTCAAAAAACTTACTCTAAAAGAATTGCTGGTTTTTAACTTATTTATATCTGTTCAATTTTCAAAGACCATTTTCTTTGTCGCCCTCAAGCGACTTTCTTATCTTATCATCGTTTTTCATATCTGTCAATGTTTTTTTAAAATCACCATAACTTTTTTTATGTTAATCTAATTATTTCTAAACATGACGAACATCGAAATTTATAATATCATATAAGTTAGCACATATATTATAATAAAAATCAATTAATTAACAATTTCTCTATTAGAACGACAATTACTCACTTTTTCTCTTAAATTCGCATAAAGATACACATGGATTAGTTTATTATTCTATATCCTTATTAGTATAAATATGCTTGCTTATCATTTATTATCTTCTCTACAAATTATAAATTAACTATTTCTTTTTTTATATCCAATCTCTTCTAATATTATTAATGCAGTATCTTCAATAGCCCTTTGTGTAACATCAATAGTTTTACAACCTAACTTTCTTATTATTTTATCTGCAAAATCAAATTCTTCTAGCACCCTTGCATCACCTGCATATTCAATATCTGATGGTATCCTATGAAACTTATCTAATCTCCTCTTTCTAATTTCTATTAGCTGAAGCGGATTAATAGTTAATCCAAATATCTTCTTTTTATCTATTTTATATAACTCCTCAGGAACTCCCACCTCTGGCACTAGTGGTATATTTATTGCCTTTAGTCCTTTGTTAGCCAAATACATGCACAAAGGAGTTTTGGAAGTCCTAGATAATCCAACTAATATTACATCCGAGTTTTTTAATCCTCTGTAATCCTTACTATCATCATACTGCATGGCAAATTCCATAGCTTCTATCCTTTTAAAATATTCTTCGTCTGTACTCCACATAGCACCTGGATTATATTCAGGTACTTTATTTAGTAATGTAGCTGCAACATTTATTATTGGCCCAAGTACATTTATTACGAATATATTTTTCTCTATTGCCTTTTGTGTTAAATATTCTCTTACATTTACAGTTATTATTGTTGATATAATCATTGCCTTTTCACAATTATCAATAGCTTTCATTACATCTTCAACATCCTCGAGCGTTTTAATATATGGTAATCTTCTCACCTCAATATCTTCTTTGAACTGACTAGCAGCTGCTACTGCTACCTGATTTGAAGTTTCTCCTATAGAGTCTGATACGGCAAAAATAACTAACATTTTCATACCCTCCTTCATTCTATTTAATAAACTACTCTTTTATTATACCGCACATAACAAGGTATTAACCATTTTATAGTGAACTTTACTATCCTATGTGATAAACTTAATTTATAAAATAACTTATATTGGAGGAACTTATGAAACATATTAAACTATTAACTATCGGAGGACTTCCTCTGATGTGGGGTTTGTACTTTTTATTCGAATTATTCACTGGAAGAATTTCTGATCCATTAGCACTTATGACAAATATAATTTTGATTGCTATCTTCTTCTTGTTTGGTTACATAATTCATATTTATAGCCTAAAACATACAGATGGTTTACCATTTAAAAAGATACTTTTCCTATTTTGTATCCTAATGCTACTTGATCAAGGTATAAAAATCATCATTAAATTTTACTTTTTTAATAATAACATAGTTCTTATTAATGAAATGTTAAGTTTTAATCCTTTAATAAACACGCAAGGTTCTTGGTTAAATGCTCGTTTTGGAACTTCAGTAAGTTTTCCTATTTTAATTCTTGTAAATACAATAGCACTTTTCCTACTCTTAGAAATATATCGATATTTAACATCTAAAAGGAACTCTACTTTTTTTGGTGATTGCGCATTCATATTTCTATTTAGTGGAGCTCTATGTTCTCTTATTGACAAGATATTTTATGGTGGAAGCTTGGATTTTATAGGAATAAGTAATCTATTTGTTGCTGATATTAAAGATATTTATATAAATCTCGGATTATATTTTTTCATTCTTTCAACTTACTCTAGTGGATATTTAACAGGTTCAGATGATTCTACTATTAAAGATGATTTTATTGTCTTTAAGAAATTTGTAGTATTTGTTAGGAATGACTTAATTTCTATTTTAAAAAGATAGTTTTACCCATACCAAAGCACATAAAAAAAGGATTTTACATATGTAAAATCCTTTTTTTATATTAATGCTAAGCAAGTTCTTATTAGAGGTTCCTTCAATTGAAGTGACCCTTTGGTGGCTTACCGGGGAATCGAACCCCGGACACCTTGATTAAAAGTCAAGTGCTCTACCGACTGAGCTAGTAAACCATATTTACCTGGCAACGTCTTACTCTCCCACACAGTCTCCCATGCAGTACCATCAGCGCTGTAGAGCTTAACTTTCCTGTTCGGAATGGAAAGGAGTGTTTCCTCTACGCCATCATCACCAGATTTGTTTCTCAACAAGAACTAATTATATAGATAATATGCTCATAAGTCAATAACTTTTCTATAAAAAAATATTTTTTTAGTCAAAAGAAGACTAAATCAGTCTTCTTTTGATCTTTTTATTTTTCCAATTTTGCTATACATTCTTTAATAACAGTGCATGATTTATTAAACTTATTAATTTCTTCTTCTGACATATCAATTTCTACAATCTCTTTTATTCCATTACTATTTAATACAGCTGGCACTCCTGCATATATCCCAAACTGTCCATATTCTCCTTCTAGATATGCTGATACTGGTATTATCTTATTCTCATTGTACAAAATAGCCTTTATTATCGCCACTATCGCAGTCGCTATTCCATAATAAGTTGTTCCTTTTCTATTAAATACTTCCCAACCAGCTCTAGCAGTTTCTAACACTAATTTATCTAGGTCTACGTCCCCAAACCTATCTTTATTATCTTCAATTACCTTACTAAATGATTTTCCTCCAATGTATACATGTGACCATGGTACCATTTGTGAATCTCCATGTTCTCCCATTGAATATGCCTGAACACTTCTAGGATCAACATTTAATAGACTTCCAATAAAATTTTTTAATCTAGCTGAATCTAATGATGTACCTGTACCTATTACCTTGCTTTTAGGAAGTCCTGAAAGCTCTTTTACATAATGAGCTATTGCGTCAACAGGATTAGATACCACTATAAATTGCCCTTTAAATCCACTCTTCATTATTGGATCCACTATAGATTTAACAATCTTCGCTGATAATTCCAATGTATCCAATCTTGATTGTCCTTTTATTGGTGGGGCTCCTGCTGTTATTACTACTATATCAACATCTGCACATTCTTCATAGTTTCCTGTTTTAACTCTTGTATTTTTATTTAAATATTCAATACAATGATTGAGGTCCATAACTTCGCCTTTTGCCTTTTCCTCATTTATGTCAAGCATAAGAATGTCATCACAAACACCTTGAGTTATAAGACTAAATGCTGTACTTGATCCAACTAATCCAGTTCCTACTATTGCTACTTTTTTGTTTTTAAACGTCATAATGAACTCCTCCTGTTATACATTGCTTTATCTAAATAATATATTACCACACAACTACAATAATATATACAAAAAAGCCTTAGAAGAAATATATTTTAAGTTCTCCTAAGACTTTGCTTTCTATTCTATTTACTTGTTGTCTCTAATCCGTTAAACTTACTGTTTACTATGACAATATCAACCCTTCTATTAGCTGCTTTACCTGCTTCCGAATCATTTGATGCAATAGGTCTATATTCACCATATCCGACAGCTTGCAATCTATCTGGGCTTATTTTGCATTCATTTATAAAAATCTGCACTACATTTGTAGCCCTTGCTGAAGAAAGTTCCCAATTTGATTTATATAATTCGTTTTTAATTGCAACATTGTCAGTATGTCCCTCAACTCTTATATAATTTCCTATCTTATTTAATACTTTTGATATCTCAAGTATTTGTTTTTTATGATCAACTTTAACTTCAGCTTTCCCACTATCAAAAAAAATAGTATCTGTAAAACTTACTACAAGTCCTCTTTCCTCTGTTTTAGTAGAAATACTTCCTTGCAAACCTTCTTGAGCAATAAGTGCGTCTATCTGAGCCTTAATTGATTCCAATTTCTGTTCTTCAGTAATCTCCTTATTCTCATCATTCTGTGTCTCTTCAGCATTGGGGTCTCCATTTGTTGGATTACCTTCAATTACCCCTATATTCCCTGAATCAGACATATTAAATGCTTTGTGAAGTGAACTTGATATCTGTTGATATTTCGCTTTATCCACATTAGATGACGCATACAATATTACAAAAAGAGCCATTAGTAAAGTAATTAAATCTGAATATGTAAGTAACCATCTCTCACTATTCTCTTTCTTTTTCTCTTTCTTCCTCACTTCTACACCTACTTGTCATCTCTTAATAAATTTTCATTTCCGTCTTCTAAAAATCCTTCAAGCTTATTTACTAAAGTGTTAGGGTTTACTCCTTGCTGAATAAGCAATATTGCTTCGATTATCATTTCTTTTTCTATTACCTCTTGCTTATTTAACATTTTCAATTTATTTGCTATTGGTAACCATATAATATTGGCTGTAGCAATCCCATATAAAGTTGCCATAAATGCCGAAGCAATTTTAGGTCCTAGCAATGTTGGATCACTTAAATTTCCAACAACTAAAACAAGCCCCATAACTGTACCTATAATTCCCATGGTAGGCGCATAACCACCTGCAGCTGAGAAAATTTCCATTCCATCTTCATGCCTTTCCACCATTTGTTCCAATTTTGTTTTCATAATACTTTCAACCGTTGATTGCTCTATTCCATCTACAACGAATTGAAGTCCTTGCTTTATGAATGGATCCACATTACTTTCTGAAACTTCTGCTTCTATAGATAAAAGCCCCTCTTTTCTTGTTTTTGTTGATATTTCCTTAAAGTATAGTATGTTCTTTGCAATATTACTCTCTCTCTTTTGGAAAGCTATTTTTATTACTTTAGGGAATTTCTTAAGAACATTTCCAGGAAACGATACTGCTACTGCCCCAAACGTTCCTCCTAATATTATTAATGCTGCTGTTGGGTGAATTAAAGAAGTAACACTTCCACCGTCTATACTAAAACCTAAGATTAAAGAAAGAAAAGCTACTACTAACCCTCCCAATATTACAATATCCATTTTATCCCTCCTATGTATTCTCTTTTGCCTTGTACCACTTGTCTACTTTTAAAACATATAATTCCATTTACATCCATTATATATTTTATTATCGTACAAATTTTATTAATATTTAGCTTTTTTGCTAAAATTTATATATTTAAACCATACATTTTCTTAAAGTAGTACAACAAAAAAGGCTATTGAAAAATTCAATAACCTAAATCTTGGTGCGATATCAGGGGATCGAACCCGGGACACCCTGATTAAGAGTCAGGTGCTCTACCAACTGAGCTAATATCGCATATTACCTGGCAACGTCTTACTCTCCCACACAGTCTCCCATGCAGTACCATCAGCGCTGTAGAGCTTAACTTTCCTGTTCGGAATG